>CABUMZ010000045.1 GCA_902492825.1 uncultured Collinsella sp. | reverse complement strand
CGCGGCGGTTGCGGGGGCAACCTCGACGACGCCCTGGATCTTGGCCAGGCTACGCGTGCCAAAGGCGTGCTGGATGTTGCCGGACACGCAGAAGGCAAGCGTCTTGGTAAAGCCGTGGAACACGCAGTGCAGCAGGGCCGCGGCGATACCCAGCGGGCCGCCGATACCCAGGCACAGGGCGATAACGCCCACGTTCTCCACAGACGAATACGCAAAGCGGCGCTTGAGGTCGTCCTGGCGAAACATCGAAAGTGCCGCCACCAAAATGGACAGCGTGCCGACGATCAACAGCAAAAGCTGCGGATACTCGGCGCCCACGGCCTGGATAGTAAAGCCGTAGAAGCGCATGATCACAAGCATGGCGCACTTAAGCAGCACGCCCGAGAGCAGGGCCGAGACAGGGCTCGGGGCCTGGGAGTGGGCATCGGGCAGCCAAGTGTGCATGGGGAACAGGCCGGCCTTGGTGCCAAAGCCGATCACGATAAACGCAAAGGCGAGGCGCATGAGCGTCGGGTCGAACTTGTCGGCATACGGCAGCACGCACGACAGGAACGCGGCCTCGTGGGCGTTGGGAATCACGTCGGCGGCGTTGGCGTAGATCAGCAGCGTACCGAACAGGCCGAAGGCCACGCCGGCGGTGCAGACCATCGCATACTTCCAAGAAGCCTCGAGGGCCGTCTTGTTCTTGTAGATACCCACCAGGAACACGGTGGAAAGCGTGGTTGCCTCCACGGCGGCCCACGCGAGGATCATGTTGTTGGACAGGCACGCGAGCAGCATGGTAAACACGAACAGACTAAACAGTGCAAAATACTGCTTGGCGCGCTCGGCGGGCATGGAGCCCTCCTCGATATCGGCCTTTACATAGGGCAGCGAGAACAGCCCCGTAAGAAAACCGATAAAGCCGATGAGCAGCACAAAGATGGCGCCCAGCGAATCGAGGTGGAACCACAGGCCAAGAGCGCTCGCGGTTTCGCCGCTCATAAGGACGTCACCGGCCGTCATAATCGACAGCACCAGGACGGCTGCGACGGAGACCAGGTTGAGACCGGCAAACACGTTATAGGACGTGTTCTTGGGCAAAAACGCCATAACCAGCGAGAACACCAAAGGAGTCGCGAGCAGGGCGAGAATCAACGTTTCCATGGACTACCCCCTCAGCTCGGACAGGTCGCGCGCATCGAGCGAGTGGGAGTCGTCCCAAATGCGACGCACGACGATGGACATGATGATGACGGCAAAGATGGCGTCGGTGGCGATACCGATCTCGATGATCTCGGGAGCGGTGGGGGCCAAAAGCGCGAGCGTCACGTGGCTGCCGTTTTCCATAAGGCAGTAACCAAAGATCTGCTTCATGATGTTGCGCTGCGAGATGATGCAGGTGAGGCCCACAAAGAAGTGAGCGAAGCTAATAGCGAGCGCAGGCGTTGCGACCTCGGCCGTGGGAAGGCTGATCTGCGTTACGACGGCAAAGCAAATCGCGACCTCCACGGCGATGATGCAGATGGCCCACGCGGGCTTAAGGCCGGCCTTGAGTGATGCGTCGCTCGGCTCGCCCATCTTCTTGTATGCGCGGTTGAGGATATAAGGGACCAGGACGACCTTGGTGATAAAGGCAGATCCGGCCCACATAAGCAGCTCCTGCGCATCGGTGGTGGCACCGAGCGTAGCGAGCAGTCCCACGAGCACCAGCGACTGCACCGCATACCAGCGGATGGCGTGCTTGATGTTCTTGGAGACGACCACCATGGTGGACGTGACGATCAGAAGGCCGCCAAGGATGTTGACGATCGAATAACCCATGTCGTTCTACCTCCTAACCGATCCAGCTGGCCGAAAGCGGGCCGCTGACGATGACCATGATGATGAGCACGATGAACACGAACGCCATCGCGCGGGGAAGCGGGGCTCCCGCAGCGACCTCTTCGCTCGGCTCGCCGGGCAGGCAATAGCCCATCCACTTGAGGAACCAGGCGAAGGTGGCGACGGTCTCGGCAACCATGATGCACACGAGCACCAGGATCGCGACATTGCCGGCACCCACAGAGAAGCCGCCGGCGATGATCTGGAACTTCGAGAAGAACGTGTTCATGGGCGGCACGCCGGCAATAGCGAGTGCCGCGACACCAAAGCCCACGCCCGAGATCGGGTACTTCTTTACGATGCCGCGAAGCTTGGGCAGCATACGCGTGCCGAGCGTAAAGGAGAACGAACCGGCGATCAGGAAGAACAGCGTCTTGGCGAAGGCATGGTTAAAGATGTGGCACACGGCGCCATCGAAGGCGAGCTGGCTACCAAAGACCGAAAGGCCCAGACCAAAGAACACGTAGGAGAGCTGGGCGATCGTGGAGAAGGCCAGCAGACGCTTCATGTCCTTTTGCGGCAGGTACATAAGGAAACCAAAGAGCATGGTGACCATGGCGTCGATAATGGCAACCCAGCCCACGATCTCGGGAATCTCGCCGGCAGAGACGAGTGCACGCGCGAACACGCACACGCCGACCTTGACCATCGAGGCGCCATGCAGGTAGGCCGAAACAGGCGTCGGCGCCTCCATGGCCGAAGGCAGCCACATGTACATGGGAACCTGTGCGGACTTGGCCCAGGCCGCAAACAGCACGAGCAAAAGGACGATAGCCTTGAGCTTGGCGTCGAGGCCGGCAATCGCGGTAATGGCGAAGGTACCGGTATGGGCAAACACGATGGCGGCGCCCAGATACAGGCCGAGCGCACCGATATGCGTAATGATCAGGGCCTTCATGCCGGCCTTCTTGGCCGTAGGCGTCATGTAGTAGCTAATGAGGCCCCAAGAGCACGCACCCGTGATCTCAAAGAACACGAGCTGGCCCAAAAGGGTCGAGCTGTACACGAGGCCGGCCATGGCGCCAATGAAGGTCGCGAGGTACGCGTAGAAGCGACGACGCGGTGCGTCGGGATGCTCACGGTTATTCTCGCTCATATAGGGAATCGAATAGATCACGACAAGCAGGCCGATACCCACAAAGGCGGGCGCAAGCAGCGTGCTCATGCGATCGAAGGTGAATCCCATGACGAGGGTCTGCCCAAACGAGATCAGGGGGACCTGCGTGTCGGGCATGCCGGCGCCAGCGAAATTCGCGGCGAGGGCGATGGTGCAGACCGTCGAGACGGCGGCACCCAAAACGCTGAACCACTTGGCGTACGGACGGGGGAACAGGGCGACGAGCACCGAGGCCACCATCGGGGCCGCGATAGCGACCAAGCCGAGAAGGGACAGACTGACTGCAAATGACATTGTTTCTCCCTTCTCCTACACGCCGACGACCACGAAGACAAACGCCAGAACGGCGATGCCCACGACGGCCCAGGTCTGATTGCCAAGCACCTTAAAACGCGAGCGCGAGCAGGAGTTCTCGATCACGCCGCATACGACAAAATCGATCAGGCACTTCACCAGGAAGATGACTGCACCCAGAACAGCGGCGGCGCCCACGGTCGCGGGCTCGCCCCAGGGGACGAAGATCGCGCAGAACCAGGCGACGACCAGGACCTGCTTCATGGACATGGCGAGCTTGGCCATCGCAAGCGACGGGCCGGAAAGCTCGGCGAGCGGGCCCTCCTGAAGCTCCTGCTCGGCCTCGGCCTGATCAAACGGCAGCTTGCCGAGTTCCATGTAGCAGGCAATCGCAAAGGCGATGCCGGCGAGGATCACGGCGACCGGCGCGTCGATGGCGCCCGTCATGATGTGCTGACCCATGGTGGCGATGTCGGTGGAACCGCACACCAGGGCGGCGGCAAACAGCGCCAGCAGCATGGACGGCTCGATGAGCACGCTCATGAGCAGCTCGCGGACGCCGCCGATACCGGCGTAGGCGTTGGACGAATCCACACCGCAGAGGGCGAAGAAGAAGCGGGCGAGCGCCAGGCTGTACATGATGGTGATGGCGTCACCAAAGACCGGGATGGGGCTTTGTGCCGTAAAGAGCGGCAGGCCCATCGCGAGCATAAAGGCGACGGCGAAAAACAGCGGCGGCATGATGCGCAGCGCAAAGCTCGCATCCTTGCTCTGGGACTCGGGGCGCGCAAAGAGCTTGGCCAGGTCGCGGTAGTCCTGCATGATGCTGGGGCCGCGACGGTTGTGCATCTTGGCGCGGATAACGCGACCGAGACCGGAGAAGAACGGCGCGACGGCCATAACGACCACGCCCTGCAGAACGGCAAGTACGATGTTGTTCATGCTCTCCCCTCCTTAACCCATTTGCACGGCGAGCACGAGGAACACCACGAGTGCCGCGACGATGTAGCAGATATAGATGCTGTAGTTGCCACCCTCGAGCTTAGTCGCGAGGTCGGCGAGCTTCTCGACACCCTTATGCGGGGCATCGACGAGAACCTTGTCGGGTACGGGCTCCACAGCCTCGGCCACACCGGTGAGCTTCTGGAAGAAGTGCGCGATGGACCAGCAGACGGCCGTGCAGCGGTCGCGCAGCGTGTAGAGCGGCTGCATAAACCAGGACACCTCGGAGGCAAAGGTCGTGGCCACGACGGGCATATGCTCGTTGGGAGCATAGCCGCATGCCCACGGCTGGGACTTCTGCACCTTGCCGACGGTCTTGAGCTTGCGATAACCGCAGGCAAGACCGACGAGCACCACGAGCGCAATAGCGATCGCGGGCGTGGAGGTGGCAGCGCCGGAGTACTGGTTCATGAGCTCCATGCCCTCGGCGGCAAACACGCCACCGTACGGATGCAGCACGGACGCGGCGACATCGACCAGCACGGGCGCGATCACGGGAGCGCCAATGCCCAGCACGACGCAGATGGCCGCGAGCAGGCCCTGCGCGAACACCATGGGGGCGGGAACCTCCTTGGCATTGGCCGCAGCCTCGGAACGGGGCGCGGAGGCAAAGGAGACGCCATAGGCCTTGACGAAGCACGTGACAGCCAGAGCGCCGGTAATGGCAAGCGCGACGGCAGCGAACACGGCCACGATCATGACGGCCTTGTCGCCCTGCATGGCGGCGTTAAACAACGACTGGTAGGTAAACCACTCGGACACAAAGCCGTTGAAGGGCGGGATGGCCGAGATGGCAAGCGCGCCGACGAGGAAGCAGATGGCCGTAGCCGGCATACGACGGAACAGGCCGCCCATCTTCTCCATATTGCGCGTACCCGTGGAGTACAGCAGCGCACCGGCCCCCAAGAACAGCTCGCCCTTAAACATCGCGTGGTTAAACGTGTGATAGAGGGCGGCCATCAGAGCCAGGACGGCGATGCCGACCGAGTTGAGCGCCATAGCGGCCATGGAGGCGCCGACGCCGAGCAGGATGATGCCGATGTTCTCGACGGAGTGATAGGCCAGCAGGCGCTTGATGTCATGCTCCTGCAGGGCGAAGGCCACGCCGAGGACCGACGAGATCGCACCGAAGACCATGACCATAAGGCCCCACCAGACCTGAACGCCCGAGGCGGAGAGCAGGTCGAGACCAACCTTGAGGATGCCGAAGATACCGATCTTGATCATGCCGCCGGACATGAGGGCCGACACGTTGGACGGCGCCTCGGGATGTGCCTTGGGCAGCCAGCCGTGCAGCGGGATGATACCGGCCTTGGCGCCAAAGCCAAAGAAGGCGAGCACGAAGCACACGGATGCGACCGCGGGGCTAAACTGCGTGGCGCGGAAATCCGCAAAGGCAAACGAGCCACCGGCAAAGTTGGTCATGGTGAGGAAGCTCGCCATGATGAGCACAAAGCCCACGTGCGCGATCACAAAGTAGAGCCAACCGCCATGGATGGAGTTCTCGTTCTCCTCGATCACGACCAGGAAGTACGAGGTAAGCGACATGAGCTCAAAGGCGACCAGGAACCAAAACACGTTGTCGGCGGTGATGACGAGCATCATGGACGCCACGAAGGTGTTAAAGAAGAAGCCGGCGCGGCCCTTTTTGCCCGGGTACTCATCAAAGTAGTTGAGACCGTAGATCGAACCGGCAAACGCAAGCACCGAGATGAGCGCCACGAACAGGCCGGACAGCTGATTGAGCAGCAGCTGGAAATGGGCAAACGGGAAAAACACGATGGTGTCGACCGACGTGACATCGCCCAGCACGGCCTGGATACCGGCCACAAACGAAAGCACCGCGGCGACGGCACCGATAAGGCAGCCGGCGGTCTTGGCGGCGTTATCGGCCTTGATCAGCAGAACCGAGGCGAGCGCACCGATGCACGAGACGGCAAGCGATGCGATAAACAGCGTCATGCTATCCATTGTTTACGCTCCCTTCTGCTTTCTCGGACAGGCCCTGGGCCACAGCGGTAACGTCGACGACCGGACCGTTTTCGATCGAGCGCAGGCGCTTGGCCTCGTCGAGCTCGCGATCGGCCGCGCCGCCCATGACGGTCAGCGCCTTGGTGGGGCACGCCGCCACACAATGCGGACCGTCCGGATCGAAGGCGCACAGGTCGCACTTGACAGCGCAGGTGTACTGGCCGGGAGCCCACGTAAGCAGGCTGCTCAGGGACTTAGGATACGAAGGCGTCGGGTCGCACATGCCTGCGACACCGGCGATAGACGTGCCATCGGGATGGATGGCTCCGAAGGGGCACGCGATGGCGCACAGCCTGCACCCGATGCACTCCTGCTCCTTGACGTGGATGCGATCGCCATCGTGCTCGATGGCATTCACCGGGCAGACCTCGGCGCAGGGGGCACCCTCGCAATGGTGGCAGGCAAGGGCGGCCGAAATACCGCCGGTCTTCACGAGCGCCAGGCGCGGCGTATCCTGAAGACCCTGCATCCGGTGGGCGTCGGCACAGGCGGACTGGCATGTTCCGCAGCCGATGCACCTCTCCGGGTTGATGTCGATGAAGCGGTTCATCCCCACTTCCTTTCAAAACAACGGGCCGGGCTCCCGAACGTACGGGACGCCCGGCCCAAAAAGCCAACGAGAACGGGACTACACGATTTGATTCACGTGCGTCTCGTCGTCGAACTTGGCGGCGCCGGGCTCAACGTCCTGAGGAGCGGCGGCGTCCACCAGAGCCTGCTTGAGCTCGGTGTACTGGCGCTCGACTTCGCCCTCGGCCCAAACCTGGTCGGCGATAGCGTCGACCTGGCAGGCGGAGAACTTGTCCTCGGGCGTATGCGAGACCGGGTCGACCTTGTGCATGGTCAGCTCGTTGCACTTGCCGATCCACCACTGGTAGGTCATATAGACCGTGCCCTTGTTGATACGGTCGCTCACGTCGGCGCGGCTGTATACCTGGCCGCGGCGGCTGTGAATCGAGACGATGTCGCCGTTCTTGATGCCGCGCGCCTGGGCGTCCGCGGGATTCATGCGGACAAAGCCGGGCTCGTCGGCAAGCAGCGCCAGCGTCTTGCAGTTGCCGGTCATCGAGCGGCAGCTGTAGTGGCCGACCTCGCGGACGGTGCACAGGATGAGCGGGTACTCATCGTCGGGAAGCTCGGAGGGCGCCTCCCAGTCGTGCGCCATCAGGTTGGCGCGGCCGTCCTTGGTGGTGAACTTGCCACCAGCGAACATGTCGGGCGTACCGTGGTCGTTGACATCGGTGCTCTTGACGGGCCACTGGGCGTAGCCGCCCTCGGGAGCCATCTTCTCGTAGGTCGCGCCCACAAAGTTGGGGCACAGGCTAATGCACTCGTTCCAGATCTGCTCGGTGTTGTCGTAGTGCATGGGATAGCCCATACGCGTGGACAGGTCCGCGAAGATCTCCCAGTCGTGACGGCACTCGCCCTTGGGCGGAACGGCCGCGTCAAAATGCTGGAAGCTACGGTCGGATGCAGTAAAGACACCCTCGTGCTCGCCCCAAGAGGTAGCGGGCAGGATGACGTCGGCGAGCATGGTCGTCTGCGTCATAAAGATGTCCTGGCAAATGAACAGATCCAGCTCGGAGAGCGTCTTGCGCATACCGGCCGAATCGGGCTCGGTCTGCACCGGGTCCTCGCCGTAGTTGTAGAAGCAGTGCACCTTGCCCTCGTCGACCAGGTGGCCCAGGTCGGTGAGCTTGTAGCCCTCCTCGAGCGGGAGCTTTTCCTCGGGCACGCCCCAAGCCTTGGCAAACTTGGCACGCACTGCCGGGTCGGTGACCTTCTGGTAGCCAGGGTACAGGTTGGGCAGCATGCCCATATCGCAGGAGCCCTGGACGTTATTCTGGCCACGCACGGGCGCGAGGCCGGAGTTGGGTTTGCCGATCTGACCGGCAACGCAGGCGATGGAGGCGATGGTGTGTACCGTCTTCAGGTTCTGCTTCTGCTGGCATACGCCAATGATGGCAGAGGGCTTCGCCGTGGCATACATCTCGGCAGCTTGGTGGATCAACGCGGGCTCGACACCCGTGATGTCCTGTACGGATTCGGGAGTGTAGTTCTTGATGGTCTCCCACCACTCGTCAAAGCCGTTCGTGTGCTCGGCGACGAATTCCTTGTCGTAGAGGCCATCGTTGACCAAGCAGTTGGCAAAGGCGTTGAGGAACGCAACGTTGCAACCGTTCTTGATCGGAAGGTAGAGATCGGCGATACGCGCGGTTTCGATATGGCGCGGGTCGGCGACGATGATCTTGCAACCCTTTTCTTTGGCTCGCACGATACGCCTTGCGACGATGGGGTGCGAATCGGCAGGGTTATAGCCGAAGAGGAAAATGCAGCCCGCATCCTCCATACCGGGGATGGAGCATGACATGCAACCTGAACCAACCGTGTCCATCAGACCGAGGACAGTAGGGCCGTGTCAAGTACGGGCGCAGTTGTCCACGCTGTGGGTGCCGATGCACGCACGCGTAAACTTCTGCATGACGTAGTTCGCCTCATTGCCGCCGCCTCGCGAAGAGCCGGTGGTCATGACAGCGTTAGGACCATATTCGTCAATTATGGCCTGCATCTTAGATGCGGTGAAATCCAGTGCCTCGTCCCAGCTTACGCGCTCAAGATCCGCGCCCTTAGTGCGGCGGATCATCGGGTGCAGTACGCGAGGAGTCAAGATCTTGGTGTCGTTGATGAAGTCGTAGCCGCTCATGCCCTTAAGGCACAGCTCGCTCTGGTTGGTGATGCCATTGAGCGGTTCGGTACCCACGACCTGGCCGTTTTGGACCAGGAGGTTAAACTGGCAACCGGCGCCGCAGTACGGGCAAATCACTTTATGCTTCTCCATGACACCCTCCTTCCTTTCTCTGCTACCGAATACTCGGTACTTATTTGACAATCATTGGGCCTGTCGCCCGACGCTTACGCCTCGTTTTCGATGGTGGCGCGGGCACGCTCGGCAGTCAGTTCTGCCAGACGCTCCTCGTCCACCAGGGTGAGGCCCTTGGTCGGACATGCCTCGGCACACGCCGGACCGCCGGGACGGTCCACGCACAGGTCGCACTTGAGCACGAAGCTCTTAGTCTGCGAACCCACGCGAACGTCACCCATCAAGACGGGGACCTGCGTGGTCGCCACGCTCACGGCGCCAAAGGGGCATGCCATAACGCAGCTCTTGCAGCCGATACAGTTGTCCTCGTTGACGCCGATACGATGGTTCTTTGGATCAAAGAACAAGGCGCCCGTAGGACAGGCCTTCGCGCACGGAGCGTCCTCGCAGTGGTGACATGCCACCGGCGCGGAGATCTCGTAGGTGCGCGTTACGCGCAAGCGAGGTGCGGCGATGTTGCCGGGAATATCGTGTGCCTCGATGCACGCCGCCATACAGGTTTGGCACCCAATGCAGCGTGAAGAATCAGCCACGACTCGTTTATTGCCCATGTTGTTCACTCCCTCCTGAATCCCATGCCGGAGAGACCCTGCCGACGTTGCCCCGGACCGCCCGTGGTCCGGCATCGGCGTATCGAGCGCATGCGGCGAAACAGGCACTTCGATAGAATTCCTCCAACGATATACAGGTTAAATATACGCAGTTGCAGGGGGCAAACTTGAGCATAGGCCCTGCAATACGGGTGTATTGCAGGGGTTTTGGCAGGTTGGAATTATTCTCTGATAGTTATAAAGGTGAGTGTATTACATGCGTAAATCCAGGGGAGATTTCGGGCTCGTTTATAAAGGATGTAATACGTTTGATATATATTTCGCGCTCATTAACTTGAGTGCAATAAAGCAGTGGTTATAAGATTGGCTATTATTAGCCAATGTTGTATTTGACCATTCATATTGCACGCTCATTAAGGGGGCCAGTGATGTCATCGACGCAAAAACGAGCCATCCTGCAGGTGCGCATTCGCGAAGAGGACAAACAGCATGCCGAGCGCCTCTACGACGCCATGGGCACATCGCTTGCCGAGGCCGTTCGCCTTTTTGTCGCGCAGAGCATTTTGATGCGCAAGCTTCCCTTTCAGCCGGTCGCCGTGCGCTCAAAGGACGGCACCGCCGCCTATGGATCGCTCAAAGCATATGGGGACCCCAATCGCCGCTCCGAGGAGCGCAATGCCTGGATTGAGTACCTTGTTACAGAATGCGACGATTCGATTTTGGGTCCCGAGGAAGTAGATATCCATGAGTAGCACCATCATCGACGAGACCGTCATCCTGCGCTACCTGCTTGACGACGACGAAGTTCTGTCACCGCGCGCCGCCAAGGTCATCGCCACGCGCACCGCTCGTGTCTATCCCGAAATCATCACGCGCGTCGTGGTCACGCTGCGCGACGTCTATAAGGTTCCCCGCGTTGAGATTGCTGCGGCCATGAAGAGGTTACTCGATGACGTCATGGTCGACGAGCCCACCGTTGTCGCCCTTGCCGTCAAACTCTTTGGTAAGACCCATATGGACTTTACCGACTGCCTCCTCGCAGCCCGAACCGCCATCTACAACGATGATGTCGTGAGCTTTGGCAAGCCCATCATCCAAGGCATGATCGACTACCGCCGCCAGCGCCAAACCGCCGCCGACGCCAGCGCCAAACCGCCGCCGACGCCCGCGACCGCGCCGCCGAAGCCCGCAGCCGAAGCACCGACTCCACCATCGACAAGCTCCGCCACCAATCCCGCCACTAACCGACAGGCAACGGCATCGCCCGCCTCTCAGCCCCATCCCTTCTAAGTTGCGGTGAAATAGTTCCTGGATTAAGGCTTATTCGAGCTTTTCAGGAACTATTTCACCGCAACTTTCTGTAAGGGTGGTTTTTAGTGCCGCCGAGGGGCACAAATCAACCATTTGCCGATATGTTTGGCTCTGACTCATGACTCTGACCTGCCCCGTCAAGCTTTTGGTCAGTTCATGGCAAGGTCTGACGGACCAAATATGGGATAGCGTAGTGTCATTCACTCCCCCTCGAGACCATGGGGTCGAAAATGAGTCATGATAAACGCTGTTCCAAACCGCAAGTAGAGCTGTTCTTCCGGTTATTCGAGGCCCATCATGGCGGGCGCCTGTTTGTAGCTACCAAAAAATGGGATGAACGCTGTGCCTACGCGCTCATGCAAAAAGAGATGATTATTCGACTCTACAACCATGTCTACGCTGATCCCGCGTATTGGAATGACCTCGGCGTCGAAGATCGCATCTTTCAATTGGCATCCGCTATTGCGGTCGTTGAACCGGATGCCGTGTTTTGTGGAGCAACGGCGGCACTGCTCTATGGCATCGGTTCTGCATATTCGCTTCTCGACAAGGTGCAAGTGCTGCTGCCGCGTTCCACCAGGCGCGATACGTACGAATTCGTTGAATACCGACGCTGGCGGCCGGGCGACGTATGGCAGCTCGGCCCGTTTACGTTAACGGATCCATATCGCACGGTGGTCGACATCGCCCGAACGAGCGCCTTTCGATATGCACTAGGCTATGTCGACGGGCTGGCTCGTGAGTACGGTGTCGAGCGTGAAGAATTGCGTTCATATGCACAAGCGAACTGCCGTGGACTGCACGGCATCGCGCGTGCATTTGACGTTTTTGAACACATGGATGGCAAATCGGATAACGGTGGAGAATCCGAAGCGCGGGCGGCAATGATTCTGGCGGGAGTTGCCGCTCCCGAACTTCAGGTTGAAATCACTCGACCTGGAAACGCCGGCTATTATTTGGCAGATTACGGCTGGCAAATGCCAAACGGCTCTTGGATGCTGGCTGAGCTGCATGGACTAGGCAAGTTTGAGGACGATGCCCAAAATGATTCGGAACATGCTGCGGCAAAAACCTATCGAGATGCCCTCGTGCGCGACGCGAACCTGCGTGCCATGGGCCACAACGTCATTCATTTCAAGCTCTCAGACACCTACGATGTCAAAGCGTTCGGCTCCATGATGCGCGGCTACGGTATTCCAACCACAAAACCCTACGCAGACTCCTGACCGGCTGCCCTCATCTTCTCGACAACAGGACCCATCATCGACCCAGACCGCTCAGCCTCAATAGTTGCGGTGAAATAGTTCCTGGATAACAGCTTTTGCGGCTAACCCAGGACCTATTTCCCCGCAACTTAGGAGGGGATGCGGGGTCCCCGGCCTGTATATGAAAATGGCTCTGGTCCCAAAAGGAACCAGAGCCATTCATCTATCTTATGGAGCGGGCGACGGGAATCGAACCCGCGTCATTAGCTTGGAAGGCTAGGGTTCTACCATTGAAC
>CABUMZ010000044.1 GCA_902492825.1 uncultured Collinsella sp. | reverse complement strand
ACTTCTTCGTGGCGTAACGGCATAGTCTGCTAAAGCAAAACAACAAGGCGCGGAGTCGCTTCGAGCGGCTCCGCGCCTTTCTTTTAGCGTCTGCCCCCGTGCCAGCGTGCGACAATTGAGGCTGTCAATATCACAACACCGAGAGAAGCCTGCCTTGGAAGCGCATCAGAAGCAGATAACCGTTTATTCAGAGTGTGCAGAAGGTACGCCCGTCATCTACCTCCCTGTGGTTATGGGCGACGGTAGTGAAGTCTACGAGCGCTGCCGAGAGCTCGACTGCCCGCCATTCGCCCTTGTCGCCATTGGAGGGCTCGATTGGAATCGCGAGCTGAGCCCCTGGGAATGCGACGGAACTATACGAGATGCCGAGCCCTTTGGCGGACAGGCAGCTGGTTTTCTTGACGAGTTGTTGAAGCAGATAATCCCAGAGGCCGAATCATCGCTCCCGCAACCGCCCGCCTGGCGCGGCGTTGCCGGCTACTCGTTGGCGGGTCTTTTTGCACTGTGGGCGCTTTGGCAAACAGATGTCTTTGAGCGCGCGGCAAGTGCATCGGGGTCGCTGTGGTTCCCCGGCTTTATCGACTACGCGCGAGAGCGCACGATGACAGCTACGCCCGACGCCGCCTATCTGTCGCTCGGTAAAAAGGAAACCAAGACGCCCAACCGCATGATGCGGCACGTACTCGACGATACGCGCGCGATGGAAGAGCTGTTTATCGAGCGCGACATTCCAACAACGCTGGAGCTCAACCCCGGCAATCACTTTGCCCAAACTGACCTGCGCATGGCGCGCGGCATCCACTGGATACTGACGCATTAAAAATGGCGTCCGCGCGTACATACGCATGGACGCCATTTTTAATTTGGCTGAACGCAGCTACTATTCAGCAGTCTCCTCGAGTTCAGATACGGTGGGCGTCGAGAACTGGGGCATGGATGTCCTTTCATGATGGAAGGGCGATCAGGCATATCGGATAACCTGCCCGAACGATACGATCCGAACCATTGTACGCGATACGCAATGCCTCGCACGCGCCGCCACCTGCAAACGCTAGCGTTACTTCCAAACGCGCTCGGCAATGCGCTTGACCAGCGCGATCTTCGCCCATTGCTCGTCCTCGGTCAGCTTGTTGCCAATCTCGCAGCTGGCAAAGCCGCACTGGGGCGACAGGTACAGATTCTCGAGCGGCACGTACTTAGCGGCTTCGCGGATGCGCTCGACGATAACATCCTCGTTCTCAAGCTCTGCCGCCTTGGTGGTTACCAAGCCCAGCACGACCTTCTTGCCGGGAGCGACGTACTTGAGCGGCTCAAAGCCGCCGGCGCGCGGCGTGTCGAACTCCAGATAGAACGCATCGACATTCTCATGTGCGAACAGATACGGAGCGATAGGGTCGTAGCCGCCTTCAAAAGCGTAGGTGGAGTGGTAGTTGCCGCGGCACACGTGCGTGTTGATGACCAAATCGTCGGGCTTGCCCTCGATGGCGGCGTTGTTGAGCGCCACGCCCAGCTCGCTTACCTTTTGCAGGTCGACCGGGCTCATGCCGGTTTTGGCGACAAAATCGGTATCGCAGTAGATGCCCCAGGTGCAGTCATCAAACTGGATGTTGCGGCAGCCTGCTGCGTACAGGTCGGCGATCACCGTGCGATAAGCGGCTGCAATGGCGTCGGCAAGTTCCTCATCGGTCTTATAGACAGCGCGCAGGCTCTCCTGCTGGCCATCGCAGCGATCGAGCGTGACCTCAGAGAACGTCTGGATCGGCGCCGGAATGGTCTGGCGTGCGACCTGGCCCTCCTCCTCAAGCGCCTTGACGAACTTAAAATGCTCGACGAACGGGTGGTTCTCGCCGCTAATGGGACCGGTAACCACGGCGGTGTCGGCTGTCGTCTCCTCGTCATGGAACATATAACCCGTGCGTGAGGTGCGGCGCTCAATGCCGTTAAGGCCCCACATAAAATCGAGGTGCCAGTAGCTGCGGCGGAACTCGCCATCGGTGATCACCTGCAGGCCGGCGGCCTTCTGCTTGGCCACCAAATCGCGAATGGCATCGTCCTCGACGGCCTTAAGGCCGGAAGCGTCGAGTTTACCCGCGACATAGGCGGCACGGGCGTCCTTTACAGCCTGCGGACGAAGAAAGCTGCCGACGATATCGGCGCGAAACGGCGCGTTCGGTTGAATCGAAGTGCTCATAGATATCTCCCTTTGCATTGGTTGCTTTACTGGGACAGAGTATGAGCGCTCATATGACCATCGTAAAATATACGTTTATAACAGTTTGATATAGATGTTTCCTATATCAGTCTGGACTGTCATAAAGAGACTTGAACCGTGCGGAGCACAGCAGCCTAGATATGCTGACGAATCGCGTCGATATAGGCCCGACCGTAGCGCGTAAGCGTCGTGTTCTTGCGCGTGATGATGCCAATCTCCATGTACTCGTCCACGTCGAGCGGAATCGAGATAATGCCGGGGCCGTTGAGCTCGTGGCTGATCACGCCCGAGCATACCGTGTAGCCGTTGAGGCCCATGGCCAAATTGAACAACGTCGCACGGTCGCGCACGCGGATATTTTTGCGACGCTCGAACGTCGAGGTCAGCTCCTCGGAATAGTAAAACGAGTTGTAGCTGCCCTGCTCGTAGGACAGGAACGGGTAGTCTTCCAGATCCTCGAGCGTCACGCTGGAGCGGTCCGCCAGCGGATGGTCGGCGCAGACGAAGACATGCGGCGTGGCGCAGAAGAGTCCTTCGAACACGAGCTCGTTGGCCACCAGCATGCGCTCGATGACCTCGCGGTTATGCTCGGATAAGTACAGGATGCCCAGTTCGCTTTTCATATGCGCGACATCCTCGATAATCTCGTGAGTCTGCTCCTCGCGCAGGGTGAAGTCGTAACGCGCGGCATCGAACTCGCGGATCACGTCGACAAACGCGTTGACGGCAAAGGAATAATGCTGGCAGCTCACACTAAAGTGCGGCACCTGCTCGGATGCGCCCTTGTACTTGCCCTCGAGCAGGTCGGCCTGGTCGAGTACCTGGCGCGCATAGCCCAAGAAGGTCTCGCCTTCCTCGGACACAATGACGCCCTTGTTGGTGCGCTCAAAGATGTGCACACCCATCTCGTTTTCGAGATCGCGAATCGACGCGGTAATCGAAGGCTGCGACACAAAGAGACGGCGCGAGGCCTCGGTAATGCTGCCGCATTCGGCAACTTTGACGACATATCTGAGCTGCTGGAGCTTCATGGCTGTCTCCTTAGCTGTTCGCGAAATTCGCGTCGGCTGCACCCTCCTGACGCATAAACGGCGGCATCTCCCCCGTCGCGGCGCAGGCGGCAATCTGATGCAGAGCCCCGGCGACCGCATCATCTGCCGCGGCGCCGATATGCCAGCGCGCGGCAGCCGTGACGGCCTCATTGGCATTGGCAACTGCAACGGAGTTGGGAACGGCATCGATCATGGGCAGATCGTTATCGGAATCGCCAAATACGGCCACCTCGTCGGGCGTCAGGCCCAAGGCGCGCGCCAGCTCCAGCGCAGCGCAGCCCTTGTCCCAACCATCCGGAAGGATGTCGAACAGGCGCACTCGGTTGTTGGGAAACACAAGCGAGAGTTCCGGCACCTCAACGGCAACGCGCTCGCGTAGCTCCGCGAGCTCCTCACGCGAACGGGCACTCCAGATATTCGCCTTAAACACCGGCGCGCCATCGACGACGGGACGACACGGGGCCTCTTCGCCTTTGAGCCACGCATTGCCGCCCGACTCCATAGCGCGACGCACACGCTCGGGATTGCTCGTCACGCAATAGGCATCGTTGCCCCAAAAGTCATCGCCCAGGCTGTAGACTTTTAGAAATGTATCGTCGGTCTCTTGCTCCAGATAGTCAGCCAAACGCATCAGAGCATCATTGTCGATTGCGCGCGAAGCGACTACTTCGCCGTCGACAAACATCACCTGGCCGTTACAGAACGCACCGGTCGAAAAACACTCGGAACGGTTTTTGAACATCCAGCCCATCGCGGACGGCTGACGACCCGAAACCGGCCCAAAGTGCAGACCCGCCGCCTGCATGGCATGAATACCCTCAATGGCGTAGTCGCTGGCGCCGTCATGCCCGGCTGGAATCAGTGTATCGTCCATATCGGTCAGCACAAGTTTAATCATAAGGCCCCCATTCGTATCGGTCCTACCTATTGTAACGACCTGCCAAAATAAACCTGTCCCTTTTTGGCAGGTGCGCTAGTATAGGGAACAACAGATTCGATGCGGGAGTGCCGGCGGTGCAAACCACAAGGCTGAGAGGGCAATGGGCCCAATCCTTTGAACCTGTCAGTTAATGCTGGCGTAGGGAGCATGCCGCCTTTACAGGGGCGCTGTCTATGCACAGCGCCCCTTTTCTATGCCAAGGAGGCATGTGCAGTGATTGATTCGGAACAGCTTAAGCAAAATGTGGTCAAAGCCGTGGAGGAGATTCGTGCCACCAATCCGATGGCCGGCTCCATCACCAACACGGTGACGATCGACTTTGTCGCCAACGCGCAGCTCGCCGTGGGCGGATCGGCCGCCATGGTCTATCTGCCCGACGAGGGCGAGGCGCTCGTTGCCGGCGGCGGCGCCATCTACCTCAATATGGGCACGCTCTTCCCCATCTACGAACAGACGATTCCCCGCGCGGCCAAGGCGGCACACGACGCCGGCAAGCCCTGGGTGCTCGATCCGGTGGGCCTGGGTATCGGTAGCCTGCGCACCCAGCTGGTAAACGAACTCAAGCAGTACAAGCCCGCCATCGTGCGTGGCAACGCCTCCGAGATCATCGCACTCGCCGGGCTGTGGGGTCTTGAGGGCGAGGCGGCCGATCTGAGCCGCGTGCGCGGTGTCGATACCACCGACACGGTAGACGCCGCCCGCGATGCCGCCGTGGCGCTCGCCCGCTACACCGGCGGCGCCGTTGTGGTCTCGGGCGAAGTCGACCTGATCACCGACGGCACGACCGTGGCCAAGTCCCACGGCGGCAGCCCGCTCATGTCCAAGATCACCGGTTGCGGCTGCTCGCAGGGCGGCGTGCTGGCCGTGTACGCCTGCGCCGCCGACCCGTTTACGGCCGCCGTCTGCGGTACCGCCGTCTACAACGTTGCCGGCACGCGTGCCGCCGCCGTCGCCGATGCCCCGGCAAGCTTTAAGGTCGCCTTTATCGACGAGCTCTACCACGCAACCGCCCAGGACATTGCCGATAACCAACTCGAGCTCGAGGAGGCATAGGCCATGTCCGAGCCCGCAACCAATGCCGGCATGAACACGCTCGTCGCCGTGGCCATCGCCCCGTGCGGCACCGGCGATGAGCTCTCCGCCGAGGTCGCCGAGGTCGTGCGCGTCATTCGCGAGAGCGGCCTTCCCAACCGCACCACCTCGATGTTCACCGAGATCGAGGGTGACTGGGACGAGGTCATGCAGGTCGTGCGCGACGCAACCTTTGTGTTGGCGAGCAAGGGCATCCGCACCGAAGTCGTGCTCAAAGCCGATATTCGACCCGGATTTACCGACACCATGACCGGCAAGCTCGAGCGCATGGAAGCGCAGATCAAAAAGCAGGAGGAAGCACGATGAGCATCCGCGACAACCTTGATATCTCGGCCTATCTGGTACTCGGCCCCGAAAACACCCTCGGGCGCCCCGTGGGCGATGTGGTGGCCCAGGCGCTCGACGCCGGCTTTACCTGCATCCAGGTGCGCTCCAAGATGGCAAGCGCCCGCGAGATCATTGCGCTGACCGGCGACGCCGCGCAGGCAATCGCGCAGGCCGGCAAGACCGGTCAGGTCGCCCTGCTGATCGACGACCGCCTTGACTGCGTACTCGCCGCACGCGAGCAGGGTATTGCCGTCGACGGCGTGCACGTGGGTCAGAGCGATATTCCCGTCGAGGTCTGCCGCAAGCTGTTGGGCCCCAACGCCATCGTGGGCCTTTCGGCCCGCTGCGAGGAGATGCTCGAGTACGTCAAGACCGCCGACATGAGCCTGGTCGACTACCTGGGCGTGGGGCCGCTCCACGAGACCGAGACCAAGCGCGACTGCGGACGCGCGGCCGACGGCTCCATCATCACCAAGAGCTTTGAGGACCTGGCCGCCCTCCACGCGGCAAGCCCCGTGCCCATCGTAGTGGGCGGCGGCGTCAAGACGGCCGACCTGCCGCAGCTCAAGGCCACCGGCGTCGATGGCTTCTTTGTGGTAAGCGCCGTCTGCAGTGCCGACGACCCCCACGCCGCCGCCAAGGAACTCGTCGATACCTGGCAGCAGGCATAGGCATAGGCATAGGCCAAGCAGCTGATCCGCAGCCTCATATCTTCAATAGCGAAAAGCGCATCCCGGTTCGAACGTCCATTCCGGGATGCGCTTTCCGCATGCGGCCCTTACCCCGCCAGATATGCTTCCAACGCCGGCAGAGTCGCCTCTGCATCGTGGCGACCGATCTGATAGATGCGCTCGAGCTCATCGGGGTCGCGACACAGCGACGGCACCTTCACCGATTCGCTCGGCCGCACCACAAAGATTTCGCCGGCAGCCTCGCGACGTGCCAGGTCATCGAGCGTGGCATTGTAGACCTCATGCCGATGCTCAAGCGCTGCGACAAACTCCGGATAGTGACGGAACACGCGCCGCAGCATGGGCATCACGCTGTTGGGCTGCTTTACAAAGCCCGCCGGCTGCGTGAGTACCACGATATTGCGGTCATACCCCTGTGCAAACAGCCAAGCACTGGGAATGGAATCGGCCACGCCGCCATCCAGGTACTTGCGGCCCTCAATGGCGACAGGACGCGTCGCCACGGGAATTGCCGACGACGCCCGGATCCACTCGATATCGCGCTCATCGCCATAGGGCAGGTCGTGATAGACGGCCTTGCCCGTCTCGATATCGGTACACACGCACGTAAATCGCATGGGGCAGGCGCGATATGCTTCCAGGTCGATGGGATCGCGCTCGATAGGCACCTCGTGATAGGCAAAGTCGGCATTGAACATATCGCCGGTTCGCAGCCAGCTGGTCACGCTCGCATAGCGCTTGTCGGCGCAATAGGCCTTGTTATAGCGAATGGCGCGGCCGATCTGGCGCGATTTAAAGTTGTAGCCAAATGCCGCGCCCGCCGAGACGCCCACCATATGGTCGCAGGTCAAACCGTGCTCCATCCAAACGTCGAGCACGCCCGCCGTATACATACCGCGGTAGCCGCCTCCCTCGAGCGCGAGTCCCACCGCGCGCGTCGTATCCGGCTGTGCCATGCGACCATCTCCGTTCCTGCGTTTTGAAACGGGACAAGTATACCCGTCAACATATATCGTCCCAGTCGCATTTTTATCGAACATCGCATCGTCGCGCTACCGCTTGTCGAATAATAGCCGCCCACAGCATGTGCACCCATATATAATTGTGCACTATTGTTTACACTACTCAGCTGTTATCAACAGCGAACATTAGCCGGCAAATTAACTCAACAACGCGGCAAGGCGGGGGCCTGGATACATGCAAAGCGCTGAGCAACGACGCGTGTACACAACGAGCTCGCCCGACGCAATCCGCCCCGACCTCAGAAAGTCGCTTAGAACATGGATACTGTCAGCAATTACACCGAAACGCTCGAAAAGACCGTCCGCGACCTTCTCGAACGGCAGGAGGATCTGATCAGGACTGCCTTTACCGACCAGCTTACCGGGCTTGGCAACCGTGGCGGCTTTGCCCGTTCCCTCGAGGAGCTCTGGGAGCAGGACGCCCCCGTTACCATGGCGTTCATCGATATCGACAATCTCAAGCACTGCAACGACGTCTTTGGGCATGACGAGGGCAACCGCTATATCTTGCAGGTAAGTCTCTATCTTAAGCTGTATATGAAGGTGGGCGAAGCGGCGTTTCGCATAGGCGGCGACGAGTTTGCCATCCTATCTACGATTGCAACCGAGGACGACCTCGCCGAACGTCTGAAACACTGCCGAACGGTTCTGCTCAAAAACAACGATTCCGAGATGCCCCGCTCGTTTAGCTACGGAGTGTCACATGCCGACCCCGCCCTGGGCGAAGCTTCCAATCGCATGACGCTCGATGCCGACCATCGCATGTACGACTACAAGCTACGTCATGCCATGCACCTCGATCGACGCAATATCACGCAAGTTCACGCCGACGACTTCGAAATAAGCGATCGTATTTTTGACGCCTTTTCGATGCTCAACGAGGGCCGTTATTTCTTTATCGAGAACTTGGACAAACATCGCACCCTTTGGTCACAAGGTGCCTTGCGCGATCTTGGCCTTCCCTCGGAGCACATAGACAACTGTCGCGATTACTGGAAAACGCGCGTCCATCCCGATGACCTTGAGGCCTGCATCAACGACATCGACCAAGTCTACAACGGCACCAAGCACCGTCGCGTCATGCAGTATCGTGTGCGCAACGCCGTCGGCGACTACGTCCTTTGCCGTGCTCGCGGGTTTCGTATCGACGGCGACGGAAATGTCCCCTCGCTCTATGTCGGCGAGCTCGTCAACCACTCACTTGCCGAAACCGTCGATGCCGCCACAGGCCTCGGAACGCAGCGAATGCTGGCCAACGCCATCGACGCCTGCCGCCGCGATCGTTGCGAGACAGGGCTTATAGCGGTGCGCGTTCGTGGCACGACGAAGCTCAACGAGCTCTACGGGGCCGAGGCTGTCGACAACATGCTTGCCGAATACGCAGGCCGCATGCTGTCGATCACCCGCGGCAGGAGCCGGGTCTACCGTTCACGAAGCGTCCAGTTCGTCGTGCTCAGCAACGACCTGAACCACGAGGCATTCGAGCAACTGACCCGCCACCTTAAAGAGGCCGTTTTCGCTCCTGTTCGAATCGCAGGCGACACCATTACTCCCGTCTGTCTTGTCGTCCCGGCCTTTTACGAGCACTTAACCCATCAAGCGACCGCCGTTTTAGGCGAACTCGAGCGTCGCCTTCGCACGGCCGGCGGGCTTGTTCCCAACGATAGTCTCCCCATACCCGAGGCGGAGCGCAAAAGCGCCATCGCCGAACGCATCGACACGCTCACGGGCCTCTATCGACCCAGCGAGTTTATGCGGCGCGCCAACGCATTTCTCGAGGCAAGGCGCGACGACGCCTGGTGCATCGCCACGGTCGACATGGGCCACATGCGCCTGTTTAATGAATGGCACGGCCAGGCCGAGGGCGACCGCGTACTCGCCGATGTGGGCACGGTCCTCAAGGACATCGAGAATGCCGATATGGGCGTCGCAGGGTACTGGGGCCAAGATGACTTTTGCGTACTCGTCCCCTTTAAGCACATCACCGTCCATCAAATCTACAACCGCGTTCGTGAGGCAGTAGCCAGGCATGATGACGGCGTAGGTTTCTGGCCGTCCATGGGCGTTTACCCCATCGACTCCAATGAGGAAATCACCATCGATGCGCAGGCAAAGGCCATGTTTACCAATCGACGCGCAAAAAACGACTTTAAGGAGCGCATTGCCATTTTCCGCCCCGCGGAGTACGAGCGCGAAGTCGCGTTCCACCGCACGCTGACCGAATTCCAGTACGCGCTGTCAAATGGTCGCATCACGTACTATCTTCAGCCCCAGGTCGATATGGAAACCGGCGAGATTATTGGCGCCGAAGCACTCACCCGCTGGATTGACAAGGACGGCTCTCTCATTTCGCCCGCAACGTTTATCCCCGCACTCGAGGAAAGCGGCTTTGTAGTGACGCTCGACAAGTACATTTGGCAGGGTGTCGCCATATGGCTTCGCGAGCGTCTCGATCGCCGTCTTCGCGTGGTTCCGGTCTCGCTTAATGTGTCGCGCGTGGATATCCTTGCCTGCGACGTTGCCGAACATATGGGGGTGCTCGCCGCCCAATACAACCTACCGCCCGAGCTCATGCGTATCGAGATCACCGAGACGGCTTATACGGGAGAATCCGAGGCCGTGGATAAGCTGACCGCAGATCTGCACACCCGCGGCTTCTCGACCTATATGGACGATTTTGGCACCGGTCAGTCCACGCTCGCGATGCTCAAGAACGTCAACGTCGACGTCATCAAGCTCGACCGCACCTTTGTGCCCACCGACCGCGATCAAGGCCGCAGCACGCAAATCATTTCATCGATGCTCGAAATGGCGCAGTCGCTCCATCTGCCCGTCGTGGTCGAAGGTGTCGAGACAAATGAGCAGGCGAACATGCTACGACAAATGGGCGCCCGCTACGCTCAGGGCTTCCTCTACTACCGCCCCATGCCGGCGAAGGATTTTGAGGCATTGCTCGATGGTGGCAATAACAACTGATACGCTCGCGCGCAAAACGCCACCGTCGAAGGGGACATTTGTCCCCATTGGCTAACTTATATCCCCAATTCAAACCGAATTGGGGATATGATACAAACCGTTGTTCCGCCCAAGGAGGTTATCCATCATGAACGAGTCGTATCGCCTGGGCGAGCAATCGATTATTGCCTATCTTCAGCGACTTGCGAACGGCGTCTCGACCGCCGAACTCGATGTTGCCGCGCTGCCTGCTGGGCTACGCGCCGTTGGTGAGCAACTGCAAAAGACGCATGCCATCCTGCAACAAGAGCGCCAGCTGCTTGAGCGCAACGCCTATATCGATCCGCTCACCAACTTGGGCAACCGCAACGGATTCGACCGTCACGTTGAGCAACTCTGGCACAAAGGCGACCCCTTCACCTGCGCCTATATTGACATCGACCATCTCAAACATTGCAATGATGGGTTTGGTCACGCCGAAGGCAATCGCTATATTCTGAGCATCTGCCGCACGCTCTCCGAAACCATGGAGCACGATGAGATGCTGTTCCGTATCGGTGGAGACGAGTTTGCGCTCATCTCGCCCTCCGCAAACGAGACCGAACTCGAGCAGCGCTTGGAGCAGGTACGTACCGGACTGATCGAGGCGAGCTCAGGTGGCAAGGCACCCATGATCGGCAGCTTTAGCTTTGGCTGCTCGCGCGTCGATCCACTTGCCGGCGACACGCGTCGCCAGATGACGATGGATGCCGATCGCAAGATGTATCGCTATAAGCTTATGCATCGTGTGCAGCAACCGAAAGACGATGACGCGCCGCAACGCCCAATCGTCGATCAGCTTCCCTGCAACGACCGGGTGTTCCAAGCGATTTCCATGAGCTCCGAGACGCGCTATCCGTTTATCCTCAATCTCGATACGGGAGAATCGCAATGGTCGGTTAACGCCGTGCGCGATTTTGACCTGCCCTCCCAGCACCCTTTTAACTCAGTCGATATGTGGCTCGCCCGCGTTCATCCCGAGGACCGCGACAACGTACGCGCCGAGCTCAACATGGTGATAAACAGCACGTGGCACTTCCACTACATGCAGTATCGCGTAATGGATGCCACCGGAGCGTACGCGCTTTGCGACTGCACTGGCTACCGCTTGGACGGCACCGATACCGAGCCCAGCATGTATGTGGGCATCATCGTCAACCGAAGCCTAGCGGATACGACCGACTCGGTAACGGGCCTGGGCGATGTCCACGCCCTGGTCAACGCCATTGGCGAAATGCGTCGCGTGGCGCGCGAGGCAGGCTTTATTGCCATTAAGGTCGACGATATCGCCGAGGTCAATGCCCGCTTTGGCTTTGATGCGGGCGACCGCGTTTTGGCAGAAAGTGCCGCTTGCCTCATGGAATGCTCACGCGGCAAGGGTCGCCTGTTCCGCTCGACGGGGCCGGCATTCGTAGCGCTTTTCGACGACTTTGATCCCGAAGAGACCGACGCGATCGCAGAAGAAATCGAGCGATTCCTGGGTTCTCCCGTGCTCATCGGCTCGCTTGAATATCAGCCACCCATTCGTGTGGCGACACTTCATCTGAACAGCGTTGACCGACAGCCCGTTTCCATTTTGAACGAGCTCAAAGCGCTGCTTGAAGAGGCGCCGCAAGTACCAGGCACCAAGCTGGACTAGCGTCATGGGGCGCACGATAGTTAATTTCCGATCTCAGGCGAACACATTGGGCAAATAGGTCGTACCCGCAGTTAGCCGAACGCCCCTCCCGCAGTCTCTCCAGAGCCCGGGGGCACCGTTTTCCCAGTTGAAAGAATGGCGGAGATGCGGTTCGATGAGTCCGGTGGCCATACTCCGCCCACCGCCCGACATCTTTTCCCAGGCAAAGTCGAACGGTCGGTCCGTCTATTCCGTTTCCCCTAGGCCAGCACAGCGGGGGGTTCCGGAGCCGCCCATTACATTCATTCGGGAGGCGCTAAATTCATATGGAACGAGAAAGAGTTGATCACCCGGTTATTATGCCCGCCTTAAAAAGCAACCAAATATACGTCCCAATATCATTCCAGCACAACCAGGAATCCATTATTTGGCTAATTCAATAGCCCCCTCACCGCTCATTACCAAAATATGATCGGCGACATCGAGCAATCTAGAATCATGCGAAACGATCAAAAAGGCCTGACCTCGCTTATTTTGTTTAATGTACTCTATCAGGCAGCCACATGCCGATCCGTCAAGATCATTGGTCGGCTCATCGAGAATTACAAAATCCGCTTTTCGGCATAACGCCATAGCCAAGCGCAACCTTTGCAGCTCTCCTCCAGATAGATTAGAACATTTTTCCCATCTTATTTTATCAATTGGTTCGAAACCGCATTCCTTGAGAAACGACGCCATTAACTCATAGCTGATGCCGTATTCATGCAAATATTCTTCAACTGTGTCACCGGGGACGAAAGCCGTTTGCTGCATAGCAGAGAAACACTCCGACCGAACTCGGTCAAGATTGATAGCGGTCAACTTTGTGCAATCGTACTCGATATTGTCATTTGCGTGCTCGTAAAAACCCAGGAGCAGCTTTAATAGTGTGCTTTTTCCAACACCATTAGGGCCTGTAATTACATACGTTCTGCCCACGTCGAATTGAAGATTCACCCCGCAAGTTATATCAACCAGCTCTTCGTCGCGAATTAAACTGAAGTCTAAATCTAGGACCTGTATGCGGCCCACATTATTAACCGCAAGGCAATTTCGGTAATCCCGTTTTCGCGCCTTTATTTCATTCA
>CABUMZ010000043.1 GCA_902492825.1 uncultured Collinsella sp. | reverse complement strand
TCGCACCCTTGCGGGTTCCAAGCCCTCCGCTTGCCCACATAAAAGCGCCCTGGGCCGTTATGGGCTCAGGGCGCTCAGTTTTAATGGCTGGGACGGAGGGATTCGAACCCCCAACAGCCGGCACCAAAAACCGGAGTTCTACCGTTGAACTACGTCCCAATGTGTGGTGTTGCCCAAAAGCAACTCGTTTAGTTTACCTAATCTGCGAGGGCATCGCAAACGCCATCGAGCAGGCGTACGGCGAGTGTCTGCGCGTCGCTGGCCGTGAAGGTGCCGTTGTAGCGCGTCATGCCCGTGAGCTCAATGCGAATGCGAGCCGGCTTCTGCTGCGCGGCGACATTGGCGGTGCGGATGCGCTGGGCCAGGTTGTGGCACTCGCCGAGGGCGATCGTGGCGCGCGGCGCTGCATCTGCGGGCAGCTCATCGCTTGCGATCTCGAGCACCAGGTCAACGTCGGTTGGGACCTCGGAGTCGCAGAGCATCATGCCGCTGTTGTCGGTCGTTGCCGTGGCGATATTCCACATGCGCGACGCAACACTGCGTGCGATGGGGTCCTCGCCGATAACGGCAATCTGGAAGCGCTCGAGCACGTTGGCGGCGCGAGCAAAACCGATGCGGGACTCGGCTTCGGTGACCGAGGGCTTGCCCTCCCACACATGGTGCAGGCGGTTGATGTAGGCGTAGGTGTCCTGGAAGGCCATGCCGTCGGCAAACAGGCCGACATTTTCCTGGAACTGCTGCAGGGCGGCCTCGGTATGCGGGCCAAAGTAGCCGTCGTCTTCGCCACAGGCAAAGCCCAAAACGTTGAGAGCGCGCTGCAGGGCCTGCACATCGGCGCCATGGAAATTGGGCATGCGCAGATAGAGGGTGCGGTCGCCCAGCTTATACGAAGCGTCTACAAGGGCGCTCCAACAGGGGATATCGACGGCATGACCGGCAGCAAGGCCGCTGTCGAGCCTGAAGGTGCTGACGGCCTGCTCAGTGGTGGCTCCAAAGTACTTGTCGGTGACTTCGGCGGCATCAATCGTGTAGCCGAGCTGCAGGAGACGAGACTGCACGTCCTCGACGGCTGCTCCTTGCATGCCCGTTGTAATAGGTTCCATGAACGAACCCCTTTCGGCGTACCATTCGTACTATTTGAGCGTCTGTCGGATAGACAACGCAAAGGGATGCATAAACATGCACTCAACAGTGTAGCAAGTTGTGCCTAAATACGCTGCTGACAGGTTTTATAACCCCCGTTAGTTAAGACGCTCCACAAAGAAATCTGCCATGGAGAGGAACAGCTCGCGTGCGTGCGGATCAAGCTCAACGTTCTCGATGGCCGCTTTGGCCTTAGCGGTCAGGTCGAGCGCGTAAATGTGGGCGTAATCGATGGAGCCGGTCTCCTGGAAGATCTCCACGGCGCGTGCGAGCTGCGCGGGATCATCGGTGCCTGAGGAAAGAATCGCCTCGACCTCGTCGTGGTGGCGCTCATCAGAGAGGGCGTGTACGGCGACAAGCGTGCGCTTGCCCTCGGTGATGTCGGTGCGGAAGTCCTTGTTGGCGGCTTCCTTAGTGCCGACAAGGTTGAGCAGGTCGTCCTGAATCTGAAAGGCAAGGCCTGTGTGCAGGCCAAAGGCGCGCAGCGCTTCGATTTGCTCATCGCTGCCGCCGCCGATAATGGCTCCGGCGGCAAGCGGCGTGGCTCCGCTGTAAAACGCGGTCTTGTGCGTCGCCATGTCCAGGTAGTCATCAACCGAGATATCAAAGCGCCCGTCGCGGACCCAACCCAGGTCGAGTGCTTGTCCCTCAATGGTGCGGACGATCATCTCGGTAAGCTCGTGGAGCACGCGCAGCTTCACGTCGGACTCCAGCGTAGGGTCGTCGAGAACCGTCTTGGTGACCATGGTGAGCGCCAGGTCACCACAATTGATGGCAAGGCCCGTGCCCTCGGTAAGGTGCATGCAGGGCTTGCCTCGACGAAGCTGTCCGTTGTCGGCGATGTCGTCGTGGATCAGCGCGCCCGACTGGAAATGCTCGATGGCCGCCGCGGCGCTGCGGGCACTCTCAAAGCTACCGCCCACTGCGGTTGCGGCGAGCATGCAGATAAGCGGGCGGTGGCGCTTGCCGGCGTTGGCCGTAAAAGCCGAGAGCGGCGCGTACAGGTAGCGCTCGATATCGGCAGAGGTCGCCTGTCCGTCAAAGAACGTGGCCAGATAGTCGTTAATCTGGTCAAAGTGCTGGGCTAAAAAGCTGGTAAACGGACTGGACACGGGTTCTCGCATTCTTTCTGAGGTTGCATTGATGCAATATGCAGACAACATATTGCCACATCAGGGCGTTTGGCGCGGCAGTTTTGGCGATTTAGGACAACGGGCGTGCGTTTGATGGAGTGTGCCTAAATCAGCCTAAAATGCTCGAGCGCCGCAACGACACCGTCATGATCGACGGTGTCGGTCACGTAATCGGCCTTATCCTTGAGATAGTCCGGTGCGTTGCCCATCGCAATGCCGACATCGACGGCGTTCATCAGCGAGACGTCATTGCTGGCGTCGCCAATGCCGTATACGGTTCCGTGGTGGGGGTCGAGGGCGTCGAGTACAGACTGGATGCCCCCGCGCTTCGTGCATTCGCGGGGCGAGATTTCGGTTACCTCGAGTTCGAGCTCATTAAAGCACAGCAGCGGCTCAAGTGCCTTATCTTGAGCGATGTGGTTGGCGAGCGATGTAGACATCAAGATCTTGTAGACACTGTAATGTTGCAGCTGCGTGACTGCGTCGCCCAGGGTGCGCGCGTATCCGGGAGCATCGGGCGCATCGGCACTCATGCGCACGACGCCGTTGAGGCCCTCAAAGCGGATGACCTCGCCCGATTGCTCAAGGTAGGGGGCAAGACGCTGCAGCATACTGGGCGTCATCGACAGATCGCGAATTGCGTGTCCGTTGATCTCGGCGTAACCGCCCGCAAGACAGACGATGCCGGTCCAAGGCAGCTCAAGAAGTTTGGGGTGGATGCAGCTCAGGGTGCGTCCCGTGCAGATAAAGGCCATGTTGCCGTTGGCGACAAACTCGCGGATTGCCTGCGAAACCGCCTCGTTGGGATAGGGGGAGAGGTCCCGCTCGTCTTCGGGAAGGTCTTGGGCGAGCCTGGGGTCTTGCCAGGCGAGCGTTCCGTCGATATCGAAGAAGCAAATAGAGCCGCGCTTATGGGCTGCGCTGGCGGCAGGGGAGGCCGAGGTGGTGGGCACAAATTCCGGCTCGAGGCCCATGATCTGGTCAAAATGCTCTTTAACGCGGGGAACGGAGATGCCGATGACCACCTGGGCGGTCTTGCCCGTAATGATGAGGCCCTTGGCGCCCACCGCGACAAACGACGCGTTATCTGCAACGATGGAAGGGTCTGCGACCTCGACGCGCAGGCGCGTGGCGCAGTTGGTTGCGCCCACGATATTGCCAACGCCACCTAAAAGCTGAATTACCCGCTCAGCGAGGACGTGATCTTGATCGGATCGACTATCGACCTCGTCATTGGGGGATTGCTCTTTGGCAAAGTCGCTTCCCGTTAAACAATCGATTGCCGCGCGATTGGCAACATGATCCTCGCGGCCCGGTGTCTTAAGGTCATAGACCAAGATGAGTGCTCGAAAACTAACAAAAAAGATGAGGCTAAAGGCAAGGCCGATACCGAGCGCCAAAAGATAGGCACCGGCATGCGTGCGCATGAGCGGAATAAAGTTGAAGGCTGCCATCTCCATCAGGCCGCCCGAGAAGATGCCGACGATGCCAAAGAGATTCATGGTTGTGGCAAGGCAAGACGATAAGACGGCGTAGAGCAAAAAGAGCCCGGGGTGGGTGAACATAAAGAGAAACTCGAGTGGCTCGGTAACGCCGCAAACCGCCGAGGCGATGATGGCGGGAGCAAGGATGACCCTGAGGCCGGCGCGGCGCTCGGGTTTTGCGGTGGAGTAGAACGCAGCTGCGATGGCAGGAAGGCCAAAGAGCTTGACCCAGCCGGTGGCGGTAAAACCGGCCCACGGCGCAAGTTCATTAAGGGGGCGCGTGCTATGGGAGAGGATGGGGAGCAAGCTGCTCCATGTGGCGTAGATGCCGTCGTTAATGACCAGGTTGTCGTAGTAGATCGGCATGTAGAGCAGGTGGTGCAGGCCAAAGGGCTCGAGTGCTCGTTCTAAAAAGACAAAGATGCCCACGCCAAAGGGACCGATGCCTGCAAGCGCGTGACGCAGCGTATCAGTTACATCGTATACGTAGGGCACGATGGCGGCCGAGATAGCGGCAAGGGCAAACACGGCAAAAAAGCTGATGAGGTAGACCAGCGAGGAGCCCGAGAAGGTGCCGAGCCAATCGGGAATTTTGGCATCGTAGAAGCGGTCATGGATGGCGACGACGGTTGCCGATACCACCAGCGGGCCGATAATGCCGGTGTCGAGCGTCTTGATGCCGTCGATGACGGTGATACCGTTGGCGGGGGTCAAAGATGACGGGTACTTAAGCCCAAGGTTGTCTCCGCTCAGCTTAATGATCTCGCTCAAAAAGAAGCAATAGGCAAAATAGGCCACGAGTGCCTCGAGGCAGCAGCGTGCCGGTTGCTTTTGGGCAAGACCGATAGGCAGCGCTACGGCAAAAAGGAGCGGGAGGCGTTTAAAGACCGTCCATGAGCCGCGCTGGATGATGGCCCAAAAAACGTACCAAGGGGTTCCGTATACGGCTAGATCGCCGACGATGTCCGCAGTCGTTGCGAGAGCGGAGACGCCGACCATGAGGCCCGATATAGGAAACAGCATGGCGGGAGCGAACATTGCCCCGCCAAAGCGTTGGATTTTTTGCAGCATGTTCTGCCTTCCGAATATCGAGGCGCGTTGCGCGTGGGGAAACGTTTAAACAATGGATTCATTGTAGAGGACCAGACGATTGTCGTGCCGGCAGTTTTGAGCGAAACCGATTTGGGCACGACAGAAACCGTCAACGGTTAAATCCTGTCGCTTTACCGATATTCGGTTTAAACAACTTTAAGAAATGCTATCGTGCCTAGCCGGAAATAAATAATGTAGAGGTGAAACAATGCCAAAAGCAATATACGAAGGAATCTACCGAGAAATACGCTCGCGCATCATTAATGGGACCTATGCGTTTCAGGAGATGCTGCCAACCGAAGCCGAGCTGACCGCGGAATTTGGCTGCACGCGCAATACCGTCCGCCGCGCTTTGAGCATGCTGGCCGACGGGATGTTTGTGCAGCCCATACACGGCAAGGGCGTGCGCGTTATTTGGCTTAAGGGCGAAACCGACATGTTGGGCGCACTCGAGGAAGTCGAGTCGTTTGGCGAATTTGCAAAGCGCAACAATGCCGTTGCATCGACGGACGTTAAGTCTTTTGAACATTTGATTTGCACTGAGCAACTTTCTCGTCGCCTGGGCTTTAAGGTGGGCGAGGAGCTGATTCGTGTAGTGCGTGTCCGAAGCCTCAACGGCAATGCTCGCCAAGTGGACCACGGCTACTTTTTGGAGTCGATCGCCAAGGGTCTGACGCCCGAGATCGCCGCAAAGTCAATTTACGACTATCTGGAGCACAAACGCGGCGTCAAGGTGATGGCGAGTCGCCGTACGGTGAGCGTCGAGCTTGCCAACGATGAGGACTGCAGTTATCTTGACCTCGGCAAATACAACTGCGTTGCCGTCATGGAGAGTCAGTCGTACACCTCGGATGGCATCTTGTTTGAGGTGACGCACACTCGCACACACCCCGAGATCTTCCATTACCGCGTCAATTCCAAGCGATAGCCGGCTAGCTCGCAGCCTGACGAGACTCATGGCCTCAAAGAGAAAACGCCCGGTCAAACCGACGGTACATCGGCTTGACCGGGCGTTTTCTCTGCATTCGATAACAAATAATTGTTTATACAAAACTTGTCAAGTATCAAGTTGAAATTACCGTTCACCGAAGTTTTTCTACCGCTCTAGTAATACTTGTTCAAACAACTAGCCAAATAGCGTATCGTTCAAATCAGCAAAAGGGGCAAAGTCCCCGAGCCAATCTCCGAAGGCGGCGGCAAAGGGTGCCGCCACGGTGTGAAAGGGTGGATTGTAATGAAGAACGAAATGAGCAGAAGGCAGTTCCTGGGCTTTGCTGGTTCCGCGGCTGCAGTTCTTGGTCTGGGCCTCGTGGGTTGCGGTGGTTCTGCCGGCTCCGGCTCCTCTGCTTCTGGTGACGCTGCCGAGGTCTACTTCCTCCAATTCAAGCCCGAGGTCGACAAGGAGTGGAAGGAGATCGCCAAGGCCTATAAGAAGGAGAAGGGCGTCGAGGTCAAGATCGTGACCGCCGCTTCCAACACCTACGAGGAGAAGCTTAAGTCCGAGATGTCCAAGAGCTCCGCTCCGACCCTGTTCCAGGTCAACGGCCCCACCGGTCTTAAGAACTGGAAGGATTACTGCGCCGACCTGTCCGATACCAAGCTCCGCGGTGAGCTCATTGACGACTCCCTGGCTCTGCAGTCCGATGGCAAGGATCTGGGTATCGACTGGGTCCAGGAGAGCTACGGCATCATCTACAACAAGCAGCTGCTCGAGAAGGCTGGCTACAAGGCCGAGGACATCAACTCCTTCGACAAGCTGAAGGCTTGTGCCGACGACATCCAGGCCCGCAAGGACGAGCTTGGCATTGAGGGTGCCTTCACTTCTGCTGGCATGGATGACTCCTCCAGCTGGCGCTACACCACCCACCTCGCCAACCTCCCGCTCTACTACGAGTTCGAGAAGGAGCACAACCAGGAGGACGACGAGATCAAGGGCGAGTATCTCGACAACTTCAAGCAGATTTTCGACCTGTACATCACCGACTCCACCTGCGATCCTTCGCAGCTTGCCTCCAAGACCGGCGACGACGCCACCAACGAGTTCGCAACCGGCAAGGCCGTCTTCTATCAGAACGGCTCCTGGGCCTACGCTGACCTCACCAAGGCCGGCATGACCGACGATCAGATTGGCATGATGCCCATCTACATCGGTGTCGACGGCGAGGAGAACCAGGGCCTGTGCTCCGGCGGCGAGAACTACTGGTGCGTCAGCTCCCAGGCTTCCGAGGATGCCCAGAAGGCCACCGAGGACTTCATGTATTGGTGCGTCACTTCTGACACCGCCACCAGCATCATCGCTGACAAGATGGGTCTGACTGCCCCGTTCAAGAGCGCCAAGGAAACCACCAATGTCTTCTCGCAGCAGGCCGTCGCCATGGCCAAGGACGGCAAGAAGACCGTCGCTTGGGACTTCGTCTACATCCCCTCTGAGGAGTGGAAGAAGAACCTCAAGCAGGCTCTGATCGCCTATGCTGCCGACAACAGCAAGTGGGACGGCGTCAAGAACGCCTTCGTCGATGGCTGGAAGACCGAGAAGGCTGCTTCCGAGTAAGTAGTTGCTGCCCAAGCTATCTGATTAGCGACAGGGGGCGGGCAGACGTTGGTTTGCCCGCCCCCTGCATATTGAAAGGACCCTTCTATGGGCAAAGCACTCAAGCGCTGGTGGCCGCTCTTTATGCTGCCCACGTGCCTGGCGTTTATGATCGGGTTCGTGATCCCCTTTATCCAGGGCTTCTATCTCTCGTTCTGCCAGTTTATTACCATCAACAATACGCACTTTGTCGGTATCGAGAACTACGTGCGCGCACTGTCCGATCCGCAGTTTGCCACGTCGTTCTTCTTTACCGTGGCGTTTGCCTTCCTGTCGACGGTGCTCATCAACGTGATCGCCCTCGCCATTGCGCAGGCGCTCACCCGCAAAGCGCTCAAGGGCACCAATATCTTCCGTACGATCTTCTTTATGCCTAATCTGATCGGCGGCATCGTGCTGGGCTACATCTGGCAGATTCTGATCAACTGCCTACTCTCCAACGTGGGCGCCCAGCTCATTGCCCTTAACTCTGCTGCTGGCTTCTGGGGCCTTATCATCCTGACCCTGTGGCAGCAGGTCGGCTACATGATGATCATCTACATCGCTGGTCTGCAGTCCATTCCGTCCGACTACATCGAGGCCGCCAAGGTCGACGGTGCCACGGCATGGCAGACGTTTTGGAAGGTTAAGATCCCTAACCTGATGCCGACCATCACTATCTGCCTGTTCTTGTCCATCACCAACGGCTTTAAGCTGTTCGACCAGAACCTCGCCCTTACCGGCGGCGCCCCCGCGCACTCCACCGAGATGCTCGCCCTGAACATCTACAACACGTTCTATTCGCGTGCCGGTATCGCATGGCAGGGCATCGGTCAGGCCAAGGCGGTTATCTTCTGCATCCTGGTCGTAGCCATCTCCATGATTCAGCTTAAGGCCACGAGGTCCAAGGAGGTGCAGCAGTAATGAAACGCGATAAGGTTATCAACCGCGCGCTCTCGATTTTCTTTACGATTCTGTCGCTCGCGTGGATCTACCCCGTGTTCATGATTGCGCTCAATTCCTTTAAAAAGGCAACTGCAATCAGCACCACCACGGCATTCGATCTGCTCACGCCCGAGACGTTCAACGGCCTCGCAAACTACATGCATGCCCTTAACGAGCAGGGCTTTGCCTCGGCATTTATGTACTCGCTCATCATCACGGTCACGTCGGTCGTGCTGATTCTGGTGTGCTGCTCCATGTGTGCTTGGTACGTAGTGCGCGTCAACAGCAAGATCTCGAACTTCTTCTATTACCTGTTCGTCTTCTCGATGGTCGTGCCCTTCCAGATGCTCATGTTCACGCTGTCCAATTTGGCGGACCGCATCGGCTTCAACACGCCGTTCAACATCTGCTTTATCTACCTCGGCTTTGGCGCGGGCCTGGCGGTCTTTATGTTCGCCGGCTTTGTAAAGAACATTCCGCTCGAGATCGAAGAGGCGGCCATGATCGACGGCTGCAACCCGGTCCAGGTGTTCTTTAAGATCGTCCTTCCCATCATGAAGCCCACCTATCTTTCGGTCGGCATCCTCGAGACCATGTGGGTCTGGAACGACTATCTGCTGCCCTACCTTACGCTCGACTCCACCAAGTACAAGACCATTCCTATCTTGATCCAGTACTTCCGCGGCGGCTACGGCCACGTCGAGCTCGGCCCCATGATGGCCTGCATCATGATGGTCGTTATCCCCATCGTTATCATGTACATCCTCTGCCAGAAGTACATCATCGACGGCGTGGTGGCAGGTGCCGTCAAGGGCTGATGCCGTAACTGTTTTGCAAGTTTCTGCGGCGCCCCTCAGCGCGGCGCCGCATATCGAAAGGTAAAGACATGGCCGAGATCGTTCTCAAACATGTTCAGAAGGTGTATCCCAACACCGAGTCCAAAAAGAAGGGCTTCTTTGGCAAAAAGAAGAAGACCGAGGAGAAGAAGCACAACCTCAAGGTTACCGAGGACGGTGTGCTCGCTGTAGAGGACTTCAACCTCACCGTTCACGACCAGGAGTTCGTCGTCCTCGTTGGCCCCTCTGGCTGCGGTAAGTCCACGACGATGCGCATGGTCGCCGGCCTGGAGGACATTACCTCGGGCGATGTGCTCATCGACGGCAAGCGCGTCAACGACGTGGCGCCCAAGGACCGCGACATCGCCATGGTGTTCCAGAGCTATGCTCTGTACCCCAATATGACGGTGTACGAGAACATGGCGTTTACGCTCGAGCTCAAGAAGGTCCCCAAGGACGAGATCGACCGCAAGGTTCGCTCTGCTGCCGAGATTCTGGGCATTACCGAGTACCTCGACCGTAAGCCCAAGGCGCTCTCCGGCGGCCAGCGCCAGCGTGTCGCTATCGGCCGCGCCATCGTGCGTGACCCCAAGGTCTTCCTGATGGACGAGCCGCTGTCCAACCTGGACGCCAAGCTTCGTAACCAGATGCGTGCCGAGCTCATTAAGCTGCGCCACGAGATCAAGGGCACGTTCATTTATGTTACTCACGACCAGACCGAGGCTATGACCCTCGGTGACCGTATCGTGGTCATGAAGGACGGCGTTGTCCAGCAGATCGCCACGCCGCAGGAGGTCTTCAACCATCCCGCGAACATCTTCGTCGCCGGCTTCATCGGCGTGCCGCAGATGAACTTCTTCGATGCCCAGCTGGTGCGCTCGGGCAACGGCTTTACCGTCAAGACCGAGGATATGAACGTGGCACTCGCCCCCGAGACTTGCGCTCAACTTGCCCTCAACTGGGACGGCGGCGACGTGAAGGAGATTACGGCCGGCGTGCGTCCCGAGCAGATCCTGCTTGCCGACAAGGGCGAGGAGGGCGCGCTCCAGGGTACCGTCGAGGTGACCGAGCTCATGGGCTCGACCGAGCATGTCCACGTGACCGCTCCCGACGGCCAGTTTGTCCTGATTATCCCCGTCGTCGACCTCGAGGCCAAGGGCGCGCTCAAGGCTGGCGACACCATCTGGTTCAAGTTCGAGAAGAACGCGACCCACCTCTTCGATAAGGTTTCTGGCAAGAACCTTATCTAGGCCCGGTGCATCCAGGCCCTCCCTTTGGGCGACTGCGGTATTGCCATCCTTTTGCCGCGGTCACATATAAGGCTCCCCTCCCGTCCACTGGGCGAGAGGGGAGCCTTTCTTTGTGTTGGGGCTGTCTGACCGGTCGTTTGTCTCGATCTGTAACGGGTAGGGCCGATTTCGGACGTTAGATGTTACAGATCGAGACGGTTCTGCTGAGCTAACCATTTCATCTAAATCTGTAACACCAAAGGTGAATTTCAGCTGCTAGATGTTACAGATTGAGATAAACCCAAGGGGAGGGGCCGGTATGTCTCAATCTGTAACAGCTGGGGCCGTTTTTACCGAGTAGCTGTTACAGATCGAGATTGTTTGGTCGAGTCGGGTCACAGGGTAGCGTGCGGGCACAAAAAGCGGAGCCGCGTTGCCACGACTCCGCTTTCAAGAGGATGGGTAAAGGAAACGAAATTAGCTCAGGTGCCAAATCTCGTCATTGTACTGGGAGATTGTGCGGTCGGACGAGAAGGTGCCGGCGTTGGCGATGTTGATCAGCGCCTTGCGCATCCAAGCGTCCTGGTCCTCATAGTCGGCTAGCACGCGCTCCTTGGTCTGGATGTACTCCTCAATGTCGAGCAGGGCCATAAACCAGTCTTTGCCCTTAATGTCGTCGTGCAGGCGCTGCAGGCGCTCGGCGTTGCCGGTTGCCATAAAGGCCGGGTTGGTGATGAAGTCCACCAGCAGTTTAATGCCGGGCTTGCGGTAGAGCGCACCGGCGTTGTAGGTGCCTTCGGCGTAGAGCTGCTCGACCTGTTTGGACGAGGCGCCAAAGGTATAGATGTTCTCGTCGCCCACGAGCTCGGCAATCTCCACGTTGGCACCGTCGAGCGTGCACAGGGTCAAAGCGCCGTTGAGCATGAACTTCATGTTGGAAGTGCCGCTCGCCTCTTTGGAGGCCAGGCTGATCTGCTCGGAGATGTCGGCAGCGGGAATCACGCGCTCGGCGGCGGTGACGTTGTAGTTCTCGATCATAACGACCTGCAGGTAGGGAGCCACGTCGGGGTCGTTGGCGATCCACTGGGAAAGCGTCAGGATTAGGTGGATGATGTCCTGAGCGATGGTATAGGCAGGCGCTGCCTTGCCGCCAAAGATGATGGTGACGGGGTGCTTAGGTCTGTTACCGTTCTTGATGTCGAGGTACTTCCAGATGATGTAGAGCGCGAGCATCTGCTGGCGCTTGTACTCGTGGATACGCTTGACCTGGACGTCGATGATGGCGTTGGAGGGAATGGTCACGCCCTGCTCGAGCGCCATGAACTGGCGCATGATGGCCTTGGCCTCGACCTTGGTGGCGGCCAGGCGCTCAAGAACGTCCTTGTCGTCGGCGAACTTGGCGAGTTTGCTCAGATCGCCGGTGCTGCGCCAGTCGGTGCCGATTACATCGTCGAGCAGGCTGGCGAGCGCGGGGTTGGCCCCATGGATCCAGCGGCGGAAGGTGATGCCGTTGGTCTTGTTGGAGAACTTCTCGGGATAGATCTCGTAGAACGGATGAAGCTCGGTGTCCTCCAGGATCTTGGTGTGGAGGGCGGCTACGCCGTTGATGGAGAAGCCAAAGTGGATGTCCATGTGGGCCATGTGGACGGTGTCGTGCTCGTCGATGATGGCGACGCGCGGGTCATCGTGCTCGGCTTTCGCGATCTCATCGAGCTTGACGATAATGTCGGCGATGGCAGGGGAGACCTTCTGCAGGCTGGTGAGCGGCCACTTCTCGAGCGCCTCGGCAAGAATCGTGTGGTTAGTGTAGGCGACCATGGAGCGTACGATGGTCACGGCCTCGTCAAACTCGATGCCATGCTCGGTGGTGAGCAGGCGGATGAGCTCGGGGATGACCATGGTGGGGTGCGTGTCGTTAATCTGGACCACGGCGTAGTCGGCCAGATCGTGCAGGTTGCTGCCGCGCTCGATGGCCTCGTCGATCAGGAGCTGGGCGGCGTTGCTTACCATGAAGTATTCCTGGTAGATGCGAAGTAGGCGGCCCTGCTCGTCGGAATCGTCGGGGTAGAGGAACAGGGTGAGGTTCTTGGCGATCTCGGTCTTGTCGAAGTCGATGGAGCTGCCGGGGACCAGGCCGTCGTCGACGCTCGCCAGGTCGAACAGGCGCAGGCGGTTCTTGTTGGGCTGGCCGTAACCGGGCACATCGATGTTGACGAGCTTGGAGGTAACGGCAAAATCGCCGAACTCGACGGTGTAGGAGCGGTCATCGTCGACTAGGATGTCCTGCTCACCGAGCCACTCGTCGGGGACGGCCTTCTGCTGATTGTCGACAAAGCGCTGACGGAACAGACCGTAGTGATAGTTGAGGCCCACGCCATCGCCGGTTAAGCCCAGCGTGGCGATGGAATCCAGGAAGCATGCGGCCAAGCGGCCCAGGCCGCCGTTGCCGAGTGACGGCTCGACCTCGAATTCCTCGATCTTGTTGAGGTCGTGGCCTGCGGCGGTGAGCTGGTCCTTAACCTCGTCGTAGATGCCGAGGTCGATCATGTTGTTGATGAGCAGCTTGCCGATCAAAAATTCGGCGGAAATGTAATAGAGCTTTTTCTTGCCGTTGTTGAGCGGGCAGGTGGCAGAGCGCTCCTGCACGAGTTTGACCAGCAGCTTGTAAATGCGACGGTCGTCGAGCTGCTCGAGCGAGGTGCCAAAA
>CABUMZ010000042.1 GCA_902492825.1 uncultured Collinsella sp. | reverse complement strand
TGGGTCGGCGGTCGCTATTCCGTTGACTCCGCCGTGGGCCTGTCGCTGATCGTCGTGCTCGGTCCCGAGCGCTTCCAGCAGTTCCTCGAGGGCTTCCATGCCATCGACGAGTACTTCTGCAACACGCCGCTCGAGAACAATGCCGTCGCGCTGATGGGCCTGCTTAACGTCTGGTACGTCAACTTCTTCGGTTCCAAGAGCCACGCCGTGCTGCCGTACTGCCAGTACCTGCACCGCTTCCCGGCCTACCTGCAGCAGCTCACCATGGAGTCCAACGGCAAGCATGTCCGTTGGGACGGCAGCGCCGTGACCTCCGACACCGGTGAGATCTTCTGGGGCGAGCCCGGCACCAACGGCCAGCATGCTTTCTACCAGCTGCTGCACCAGGGCACCGTGGTGGTTCCGGCCGATTTCATCGCCTTCGCCAATACCGCCAACCCTGCGACCGATAGCGGCCAGGACGTGCATGAGCTGTTCCTGGGCAACTTCCTGGCCCAGACCAAGGCGCTCGCCTTTGGCAAGACGGCCGACGAGGTTCGTGCCGAGGGCACGCCCGAGCAGATCGTCCCCGCCCGCTGCTTTGAGGGCAACCGTCCGACGACCTCGATCTTCGGCGACACGCTGACCCCGTTTGCGCTCGGCGAGCTCATCGCCCTGTACGAGCACATCACGTTTGTCGAGGGCACGGTCTGGGGCATCGACTCCTACGACCAGTGGGGCGTTGAGCTGGGCAAGCAGCTTGCCAAGCAGATTACCCCGGCCTTCCATGACGACGCCGCAAAGGCCGAGCAGGACGCTTCGACCCAGGCGCTTATCGAGTTCTATCGCGCGCATCGCAAGTAGTCGCTGCTGTTAACGCATCGCGCCCTATAGTCAGGGGCCCGTATCCTATCGGATGCGGGCCCTTTTGCTTTGCCGTGGTCCCGGGGCGCACGGCCTTTGTGGAACATCGCCGGGGTGCCGCGCGCTGCGAGAACCCTGCGCCTAGATCTCGGCTTCCGCATGGCCTCGCTGCGCCTCGGGCAGCTCCCCGTAGAGCGGATGGTCTTCGAGCCTAAAGCGCTCGACCTGTTCGGGAGTGCGACCGCGTACAAAGAGCCACGAGCGATCGACCGGCGTCGCCATGAGCGTGCTGGGCAGCGCGTCGGCGCGGTCGGAAAACACCCGGGCGCTCTCGGGATCCTGGAACGCCAGCACCAGATGCGTGTCGCAGTTGCCCATGATGGAGCGTGCGCGTGCCTCGCCATAGAGCGCATCGAGCTGGTTGGTCGACTGCAGCAGCAGCGTTGCCCAGATGTTACGGCTTCGGATAATCGAGAGCACGTTGTCGATCTGGGGGATCTGCAGATTTGCGAAGTCATCGAGCATAAAGCGCACGGGCACGGGCAGGCTGCCGTCGGGCTGCCTATCGGCCTCACGAATGAGGCCCATAAACGCCTGCGAAATAAAGAGGCCGGTCAGCGGATCGAGATTGCGGTCAATATCGCTCACGGTTACAAACAGGGCGCAGGGGGTGTGTCCCATGGAAGCGAAGTCCACCTGATGGTACTCACGATAGAGCTGTGCCGCACCGTCGAATCCCAGACACATGACCTTTTCGGCAAGGATGCCGACGATGCTCGCGTGCATGCGCTCGGCATTTTGCGTAATGGCGTAGCGCCGCCATAGCGAGAGGGCATAGCTTTGGGGGTCGGTCGTGATCAGGTCGTCAAACAATCGACCCGTGGCACCGTCCTGCAGGTGCTCGATCAGCTTGATGACCGAGCTGATCGTCTGCTCGTCGGCGGGTAGCTGTTCGGTGACGTAGGCGATAAGACACGACAGCAGGTTTGCCGCCGCATGATCCCAAAAAGGCTGGTTGTTGTCCTCGATGGGGCAGATAGCCTTTGCCACCGAGAGGATGTCCTGCTGGTTGGGCCTGCCGTCCGCCTTGCGGCGAATGTGCCTCAGGGGGTTGTAGCCGCAGCGCTCGATGCCGGGCGCAAGGGCCGGGACGGTGTTGAGGTCGGCGAAGTTGAGACATTGCACGCGGTAACCGTGGGCTGCCAGCACGGGTCCCACTTCGCGACAGAGCGTGCCTTTGGTGTCGAGCACGATGTAGCTTGCGTTCATTTGCAGCAGGTTGGGCTTGAGGACGTTTCGGGTCTTGCCGGCTCCCGAGGGGCCGATCACAAGTGCGTTGTTGTTGAGTCCCGTTTGGCGGGTGTCGCAGGAAAGCGTTCGATCCTTGGCGAGGATGGTGGACAATGCGGACTCAGATGCGGCGAGGCGGCTGGTGAGGTTAGACATGGGCGACCTCCTTGGTGGTCGAGAGGATTTCGTGGGCAAAGCCGAGCTCGACGGCGCGCTCGGCCGAAAGGTAGGTGTCTTTTGCAGTGAGGGACTGGATGCGCTTGGGCGTGAGGCCGCTGCGGTCCGAGAGGATTTGCGTGAGGGTCTTGCGGGTCTGCATGAGACGCCGGCTGGTTTCCTGCAGCGCAAGTGCCGAGCCGCCTGCCCCCTGGGGGATCAGCGGGTCGTGAATCATGAGCTCTGCATGGGGCGCCATACGGCGATCGTCGCCGCCCATAAAGATCACGGCGCCCATGGACGCGGCGAATTCCAGGCAGACGGTGCGGATGGGGCACGATGCGAGGCGCATGGCGTCATAGATCGCAAGACCCGATCGCACGCTTCCGCCGGCGCTGGCGACAAATATGGTGATGGGGCGGCTGGGGTCGGTGGCATCGAGCAGACGGATCTGCTGGCATAGGTCGTGGGCCATCGGGGTTTCGATGTTTCCCATGGCGGAGAGCTCGCGACGGGCGAGCATCTCATCGTAAATGCTGGTGAGCGTGATACCTCGGGCGGATTCACGCATGGTGAGGGGGCTGATGATGGGGGAATGATTGGTGTCCATGAGGACTCCTTTCTGTTGGTTGTGTTGTGGAATAGGATTGTTACCCGTGGAGGGGCTGGCGGGCTACAGGGTTCGTCCGAGCCTGAGATCGAGCTCGGTTGTGGGGCAGGCTGCCTGTTCGTGCGGCTCGCAAGCGCCAAGGGCTCCAAAGCGATGGAGCGTTGCGGCGGGCGTGGTGTAGGCGAGCCGCAGCTGATGCTCGACAGGGGCACATCCGTCATTTTTGTAATGAGCCGCGTAGTACTGCGCGATGCTGGCGTTCATCTCGCTGCCATTGCGATGGCGCTCAAACTGGCGTCTGCAGGTCTCGATGATCTTTGCTACCGACTTGGGTGCCGTCGCGGGAACAAGGGCGAGATAGCCCTCAAATAGCTCGTTGATGCTCAGGAGGCACAGCAGGTCGATCAGCGTCCTTATGGCTGCTCCCTCGGCGGAAAAGTGTGCAGTCATGCGGTTATATCGGTTGCGGTCGACGATGGCCGCATGGGGTCTTGGAGTTTTCTGCCCCGTGGTCCCGGGCTTTTGCCGCGCCGGTGTATTGAGCTCGACGTTGCAGCGCTTGAGGCCGTCCAACGGAAGGAACAGTGCGGTGCGTAGGGTGTTCCGCTTGCTTTCGAGTTCATGACGCTCGTCGGGTTCCCATTCGAGCTTGAGTTTCGTGTCGAGCGCCGTAAGCATATGGGCTAGGCAGCCTACGTTAAGAACGTACGAATCGTTGTCGCGTTTTGGGGCATAGGGGTCTGTCAGCTTGCGAATGTCGGGGTCGCCCATGATCTTTGTGCAGCGCTTCAGCAGTTGAGGGTGGTCGGCCAAGATCGTCGCGAGCGGTAGCGACGCGTAGTTCTTGATGGTCGCGGCGGCAAAGGCGGCGTCATATTCGTTTGCATATGCTCGCTCAATGCGGGCATCCAAAATGCTTTTCTTATCGCCGTCTTCAGCGTGGTGGTTTGTCATAGCTTCTCCAATCGGTTGATGTTCGTGCTGTTTGTTGATGTGTTGGTTGTCGTGAGTGATGTGCTTGCCGTGGGTGATGTGCTGACGTTGGGGTGCTATGCGGTTTTCAATGAGCCCGTGAGGCAGTTGCTGCAGGGGCGGGATGGAACGGCCCATGCAAGGCAGAAGGCATCGTGCTCAAAATCGAGACAGCAATGCCCTGGGTGCCTCACATGTGGCAGTTACCTCATTAAGTTGTCATTGCGTTTGGGGTTGTACTTTGCCGATCTTCCTTCTCTTACACGCTAAAACTCAAACTTCATATGCTCGATCTACTTAAAACCGCAACGGCGGTCTTTTATCAACTTATATGTCGGAACGCGTCTTTGCAAGTACTTTTTTGTCTTTGTTTCAAATGGGGTGGTTTTGCAACCGTCATACGCGCGCCGTGCGAACGTGCCCCGGCTCGGATAAGATAGTGCGCGATAAAAACGATGCAAGGAGGCACATATGGCAATTAAAGCCATCGCAATGGATATCGATGGTACGCTCACCAACGATCAGAAGGTGATCAGCCCGCGTACGCGCGAAAAGCTGCTCGCGGCGCAGGAGTCGGGCATTAAGCTCATTTTGGCTTCGGGCCGTCCCGCATGGGGACTACATGCTCTGGCGCAGGAGCTCGACCTTCAAAACCATGATGGTTTGCTAGTCGCTTTCAATGGCGCGCATGTGGTCGACGCTCAGACCGATGAGGTTCTTTTTGACCAGGCCATGCCGGCTGACGAACTGCACCGTCTGATTGATCACCTGCAAAATTATGATGTGATCCCCATGATCTCGCTTGGTCGCGACTTGCATGTTGAGGACTCGTATCGCTGCATGATTACACTGCCGGACGGCTCGCAGAAGAATATCGTCAAATACGAGCGCGATGCCTGCGACCTTAAGATTCGCGAAGTCGAGAGCCTTCATGAGGTGGCGGATGCTTATCCCGTGGACAAGCTGCTGACGGCGGGCGATCCGGCCTACCTGCAGGCACATTACGAGGAGATGTATGCGCCCTTTAAGCAGACGCTTTCGGGCATGTTTACGGCCGACTGGTACTTTGAGTACACGGCGCCCGGTATTGACAAGGCCCGCGCGCTCAAGGGTGCCCTGCCCAAGCTCGGCATCGATGCCAGCGAGGTCGTATCGTTTGGCGACGGCCAGAACGACAAGTCCATGATCGAGTGGGCTGGTACCGGCGTCGCCATGGGTAACGCTGTCGATGAAGTCAAGGCCGTGGCCCAGATGGTGACCGCCAACAACAACGAAGACGGTATCGCGGTGGCACTTGACCAGCTACTGGGTTAGAATCGCCGATAGTGCATGGTTCGGGCGTCCGCTTGCGGGCGCCCTTTTGTTAGGGAGGGTGCCGTGTCCGCATTTCCGTTCGACGCCGTTATCTTTGACATGGACGGCGTCATTGTCGACACCGAGTATTACTACCTGGGCGAGACTGCCGCGTTTGCCAAGGAGCTTGGGCTTAATCTGACTCAAGAGGAGTTGAACGGCCAGGTCGGTACCTCGCATCAGTTCTTCCTGCATATGCTGGTCGATTGGTTTGAGCGTGCCGGTAAGGGGCATTTCACTGGCGAGGAAGCGTTGGCCCGTTGGGACGAGTGGGCGCATAAGCGTCCGCGCGACTATCAGGCTTTGATCAACCCGGGCGCCGTGGATACGATTCGAGAGCTGCCGCGCCGCGGCGTTCGCGTTGCGCTTGCCAGCTCGTCTCCCATGGATAGCATCGAGGAAGTGCTCAACACATGCGGGCTGTCGGATGCCTTTGAGTATGTGGTGAGCGGCGAGCAGTTTAAGGAGAGCAAGCCCGAGCCCGACATCTACTTGCATGCGCTGGATCTGCTGGGGCTGCCCGCGAATCGCTGCTGCTGCGTTGAGGATTCGGTGCCCGGCATCACCGCTGGCAAGCGAGCCGGCCTGACAGTCATTGCCAAGCGCGAGGAACGCTTTGGCTTTAGCCAGGATGCCGCGGACAAGATTATCGACCAGCTGCCGGAGCTGCTCACGCTTTCTTAGGAGCGCGGTAGTTGCGCGTTTTTCGGGTCTGATGAGTAAATACCCGACATTTTGGTGCGGCAGCAAGCATACTTTATGCTAATGCGGGCTTAAGGACTTGCTGAATGCCCTTAAGCCCGTTTTAGACTTAATTGCGCTGGGAGAGGGTATATGCCACCGACTGAAGGGCTAACTGATGGTAAAGCAGCGATACCGCTGTACCAACAGGTTATTGATATCATTAAAAACGAAATCAATTCCGGTGCCTACAAGGCGGGCGCGCGGATACCCAACGAATTCGAATTGGCTGAGAACTATAAAGTTGGCCGCGTTACCGTGCGACGCGCTATTGAGGAGCTCGTCCAGCAGGGCTATCTAACGAAGCGACAGGGGAAAGGCACGTTTGTCAATGCCCCCAAGCTTAAGCGCAAGATTCGCCAGAAGGATGACGTCCAGAGTTTTTCGGACGCATGCCGCGTTAACGGAATGGAGCCGGGGGCGTGCGTCATTTCGAGAAAGATACTGCCGGCGGATTCCACCGAAGCGCAGTTCTTTGGTGTTCCCGTTGGAACTGACTTGATTTGCGTTGAGCGCGTGCGCACTGCCGATGGCGTCCCTGTCATGCTCGAGAACAACATATACGTTTACGAGGACAACGCCTATCTATCAACGGCACCTCTATCTAACCAATCCATTTTTGAGTTCGTGCGCAACCGAACGGGCCGCACGCCCGCGTTTACCGACCCGTGCACGCTCGAGATCGCGTGCGCGTCGCCCGAGGTCGCTCGGCTGTTGGCAGTTCCCGTTGGCGAACCCTTGTTTTATATGGAAGCCTTCTTTTTCGATGAGCAACGGCAGCCGTTTATCATCGGTCGACAGCGGATCGTTGGGTCTCGCTACGTTTTTGACATCTAGGACATTGCGAATGGAAGCGCCCGGTGGATCATCTCACCGGGCGTTTCCATACCGTTCACGGCGCAAACGCAACCGTTCAACCGCGTTGCGGCAATCAGTTTGAAATTATCTTGATGAAGGAAAAAGCTGCTGGTAATCTATGGGACGTCATAGAACGTTTGCATTGTGCAAACGTTAAAGCGAGATACGATGCGGTCTCGAGTTCTTTGGAGGTATCTATGTCAGATACGAAGGCGAAGAAGACAAACAGACGTTTTAAGTTCAAATTACCGCATGTCTATACGATCATGTTCTTGCTGATCGTTGTCTTTGCGGTCCTGACTTGGATCGTTCCCTCTGGTCAGTATCAGCGCAAGATGATTTCGACGGCGGCGGGCGAGCGTGAAGTTGCCGTTGCTGGAACCTATGAACAGGTCGATAAGAACTACACCGATTCCGAGACCGGCGAGACCATCAATCTGGGCCAGGATATCTTCGCGGTCCTGCAAGCGCCCACTAAGGGCATCCAGGAGGCTGCCGACGTCGTTGCGTTCGTCTTATTGATTGGCGGATCGTTCGCAATCATCACCAAGACCAACGCTTTGAATGCCGGCATGAGCCGTGTGGTTAAAAAGCTCAAGAACAAGGACATCCTCATCATTCCCATCACGATGACGTTGCTGTCCATTTGCGGCACTACGTTTGGTATGTCTGAGGAAGCCCTGCCGTTCTATGCCATCTTCATTCCCATCATGATGGGTATCGGCTATGACTCGATGACGGCATTCATCATCTGCTTCCTTGGTCCCAACTTGGGATATTGTGCTTCGACCATCGACCCGTTTAACGTTTTGATCGCCCAAGGCATCATTGGCATCGAGGGCAATCCGCAACTGTGGCTGCGCGCCGTTTCTTGGGTCATCTTCACTGCCGTCGGTATCGCATGGGCCATGCGCTACGCCATGCGCGTCAAGAAAAACCCCGAGTCGTCCATTACGTACGAGGACGATAAGCTCAAGCGTATTGAGTTTTCCGTGACCGATGCCTCCATCGAGGAAGAATTCACTATCCGTCAGAAGCTCGTGCTTATCGATTTTGCTTGCGGTATGGGCATTATCGTCTGGGGTCTTGTTACCCAGGGCTGGTACATGAATGAGATTTCCGCCGTGTTCCTTGGCATGGGCTTGCTTGCCGGTATCTTGGGCGGTCTTGACCAGCAGACGATCGCTGAGGAGTTCGTTAAGGGTCTCGCCGACTTTGCGTACGCTGCCATCGTTATCGGTATCGCTCGCGGTATTCTGGTCATCGCCGAGGGCGGCATGATCATCGACACCATTCTCCAGGCGCTCGCTACTGCGCTCGCCGGAGCACCCGCCGCCGTCTACACCACGTTTATGTATATCGTCCTTGGCCTGCTCTCTTTGCTGGTTCCCTCGAGTTCTGGCCTGGCGGCGCTCACCATGCCCGTTATGGGCTCCCTGACCGAGCTCATGGGCCTCAATCCCGAGGCGGCCGTCACCGCGCTCCAGTTTGCCAACCAGACCATCAACACCATCAGTCCCGTGGCGGGCATGACGGTCGCCGGTCTTGCCGTGGCTAGGATTTCGTTTGGCCAATGGTGGAAGACCATTTGGAAGTTCTTCATCTTCATGGTCGTCTTTGGCCTGGTCGTAACGGCAATCTCTGGCATGCTTCCGGTGTAGGTGGTTGTGATGTCTGATCGTTTGACGGTCCTGACGTCTAAGAGCGTCTTTACCGGTACGGGGGACCTGCCGTTTGAAGGTTTCGTAGCGGTCCGTGGCAATCGAATTGAGGCTGTTGGCACCAAGTGTGAGGTAGCTTCGTATTTGACCCAGGCGGACGAGGTAGTTGACCTGGGCGACCGCACTGTCATGCCTGGCCTGATCGATGTGCATACCTTCTATACAGGTTGGGCGCTGCGGACGTTGGGGTCTGATCTGTCCGGCATCGCTGATGCCAAAGAGGCTGTGTCGCTCTTGCGTGCATGGAAAGAAGATCATCCGGATTGCGCGGCGGCTTTTGGCCACAACCTACCCGAAACGTTGGCATCGGATGCCGAGAACGCAAATACGGCAGCTGTGTTTGACGATTGTTTTGGCGATATCCCTGTCGTCTGCTTTACACCGGGTGCGGAGACCTGCGTTCTCAATGCTGCCGCCAGTGCGCGATACGGCTTTACGCCCCAGGCGTGCTATGCCGAGAAGATCTGGCGCATGATGAGCGATTTCCTCGCGCTGCCCGAGGTGCGTGCCGGGTATTCGGACTACATGAGCATGCTTAACGAGCGCGGCGTTACCGCCATCAAGGAAATGGCGTTTGATGACTACTACGGCTTTGCCGACGAAATGGCTCGCCGTGAGGAATCTGGTGAGCTGACGGTTCGCGTCTCTATGATGTCGCAGCCGGTGGGTGCCGGTGCAAATCTGTCATATGCCCGCGAGGCACGAGAGCGCTTCCGGGGACCGTTCGTTCGTTTTTCTGGCTTCAACCGTATGACCGATCGCGGCGTATGGGCGGGGCTTGCCGAGATGATAGACCCTTATGAGGACACGGCCGATGCGGGCGCTGCCGGCAAGACGGTCGTCGAGGAGCCAGAGTGGGATCTGATTGAGAACGAGCTGCGTGCAATTGATGCTGACGGCTTCCGATATTCCTTGCATTGCCAGGGCGATGGCGCCGTTCGTCGCACCGTGGCGCTCTATGCCTCGCTGCCTCGAGACGAGCACGGACGGATGCTTCGCCGCCATGCGATTACCGATCTCGAGAACTCTGACCCGACCGATCTTGTCGAGTTTGGCAAGTTAGGTGGAATTTGCGAGGTCTATCCGCAGATTCTGACGCTGGACCGGCGCGAGGATTGCCTGTCGATGATGCGTCGACAAATTGGCGAGACGCGACTTTTGCACAGCTGGAATCGCCGCGGCATGGAAGATTCCGGATGCACAGTGTGCTGCGGCACGGATCTGCCGCTGCTGATTCCGAGCCTGGGCGAGTCAATCTACAGCGCGTGCGGCGGATTCTTCGCCGACGGACTGCCCGTGAATGAGGTCAACACGCTGACGCTTGTCGAGCTCTTGTGCGCTTGGACTGCCGGGGGCGCGTACGACCTGATGCGCGAAGACGAGCTGGGTACGCTCGAGGTTGGCAAGCTTGCCGATATCTGCGTGCTCGATCGGGATGTGTTCGACCTCGATTATCGCGACGCACGCGATCTTGCGGTTGACATGACGATGTCGGACGGACAAATCGTGTTCGATCGAAATAAGGAGGCATAAGATGTCTGAATCCAAACCGACGCTGCACCGCGAACAGATTGCGGGCATGAATATCCACTACATCATGTGGTCGCTCGATTACTTCCTTGATGTGCAGCAGCGTTTGGGCTTTGAGTCCATTGAGCTGTGGTGTGCGGAGCCGCATGTGACGCTCGACCACACGGGCTACTTTGAGGCTGAGGTCCTGGCGAAAAAGGCTGCAGACCGTGGGCTTAGGTATCGTACTCTGTGTCCCGAGAATGTTGTCTATCCTTGGCAGTGCTGCGCACGCAAACCGCTGCATGAACAGCGCAGCCTGGCGTACTTTAAGCACGGCATTGAGCTTGCCGAGGTACTTGGGTGCGACCGCATGTCCATCAACTCGGGCTGGGGCGACTGGGACGAGGACCGCGAGGAAGCCTGGAAGCGCAGCCGCGAGCACTTGTCCATTCTGGCGGAGTATGCCGGCGAGCACGGTCTGGTGCTTACGATGGAAAGCCTGCGTCCCGAGGAGAGCAACCTTGTGACGACGGTTTCCGATGCGAAGCGCATGATTGACGAGGTCGCGAGCCCGTACTTACAGCCCATGGTTGATACAACCGCGATGGGCGTTGCAGGCGAGACGCTCGAGGACTGGTTTGCCGCCTTTGGTGATGGGGCAATTCACGAGATGCACTTTATCGACGGTGACCCGTATGGCCATCTGGTGTGGGGCGATGGCAAGCACGATATGGACGCCTTCGTCGCCACACTCAACGCCCATGGTTTCGACGGCATGCTGGGCCAGGAAATCACGGACGGTCGTTACTACGATGACCCGGCGGCGGCAGATGCCAAGAACATGGCTGCATTCGAGAAATATCTGATTGACTAAAACAACCATCGGCCACGCAACCAACGTCATTGATTGCGGGCCAAATAAGAAAGGAACTGGATATGAACGCACACGATTTGATCAAAGAGGCAATTGCCAAGAAGGGCAAGTTCGACAGCGTCTACTGGATTGCTTGCGGTGGCTCCATGATCGATTTGATCCCGGCTCATGAGCTTCTGCAGCGCGAGGCAACCACCTTCACTTCGTATATCTATACGGCTCGCGAGTTCGATATCATGCGTCCGCGTCGTCTGGGCGAGAAGTCCCTGGTCATCGCTTGTAGCCACAGTGGCAACACCCCCGAGGTCGTCGAGGGCTGCGAGATTGCCCTTGCTGCCGGCGCTACGGTGATCGCCCAGACCGACAACGCTGGATCCAAGATTGACTCCGGCAAGTGGACCACGTGGGTCTACCCGTGGGGCGAGGGCGTGCCGCAGGCCGAGGTCCCCGCTGGCATTTCGCTGTCGCTTGCGGCCGAGCTGCTCGATCAGCAGGAGGGCTACGCCGATCTTGCCGATATGTATGCCGGTATCGCCGAGATGGATAAGATTCTTCCCCCGGCACGCGAGAAGGTAAATGCCGAGCTGGGCGATCGTTTTGCCAAGCTTTGCCAGGAGCACGAGTTCTTCTACATTCTGGGCAGCGGTCCCAACTTTAGCCAGACCTACGGTTTCGCTATCTGCTCTCTTATGGAGATGCAGTGGCAGCACTGCAGCTACATCCACTCTGCCGAGTACTTCCACGGCCCCTTCGAGGCTACTCAGGATGGCGTTTTTTACTTCCTGCAGATGGGTTCAAGCGAGTGCCGTGCTATGGACGAGCGCGCCCTGGCGTTCCTTAAGACGCATACCGATACGCTGATGGTGCTCGATGCCAAGGAGTACGGTATGGAAGCCGTGCCGGCGAGCGTCCGTGCCTATCTGGACCCGGTGCTGTTCTACGCCATGAACTGCGAGCTGCGTGCTGCACGCGGCAAGGTGTTTGATCACGACCCCGATTTCCGTCGCTATATGGGTGTTGTCGAGTACTAGAAGGGACAAAGGCCATGGCATTTAACGTTAACGCGCTCGGATTTGGTGACAACGTCGTCGATCGCTACGAGCATATTCACACCATGTATCCTGGCGGTAACGCGGTGAACTTCGCCGTTTATGCCAAGAAATGCGGTGCCGCACGCTCCGCATACATGGGCATTTTTGGCAATGACGCCGCTGCCGAGCATGTCATTGCAAGCCTCGAGAATGAGGGTATCGAGCTTGATAAGTGCGAGCAGATGATTGGCGAGAACGGAGCGGCTCGCGTGACCGTCGTTGACGGTGACCGTGTCTTCCTTGGTTCCAACGAGGGCGGTATCCGTGGTGATGCGCGCTATGTCCTCAATCGCTTTGACCTTGCGTACATGAAGCAGTTCGATGTGGTTCATTCGGGCAACTATTGCTTTACCGAGCGCGAGCTGCCCAAGTTGAAGGCTGCGGGCATCACGGTTTCTTTTGACTTCTCGGACGACTCCACCGACGAGTATTACGAGCAGATTGCGCCCTACGTCGATTTCGCTTTCTTTAGTGCGGCGGATGCCGCGAGTGAGGACGAGATTCGCGAGCGTCTGGCATGGGTGAAGGGCTTGGGTCCGCGTTTTGTGTCGGCTACGGCGGGCGCCGAGGGCTGCATTGCTTACGACGGCGAGCGTTATTACCGCCAGCTGGCTAAACCGGTAGCGGACATGAAGGACACCATGGGGGCGGGCGACTCGTTCCTCACCTCGTTTTTGATGTGCTATCTCGATTCCGCCAAGCGTGGTGAGGATGGCGCAGAGGCCATCGAGCGCGCGCTCGACTTTGCTGCCGGGTTTGCCTCGACCGTGTGCGGCATGGAAGGTTCTTGGGGCCATGGAGCGCCGATCGTCGAATAGCTTAAGAAAGCGTACGGCGGTCTGGCTATGAGGCCTTGGACAGCCGATGCAAAACAATAAGCGAAACGCGAAAAGGGGGCTCGCCATGCGGTGGGTCCCCTTTTGAACATTGGAGAAGACCATGGGTATTAAAGCGTGTGCGGCTGGTTTTTGCTGCGCGGACGTCTATCAAAACATCGGCGTGTTCTATCCGACTGGTAATGGCATTGACTGGGGTATCCATCTTGCACGAATGGGCGTTTCGGTATCCGCTGTGTCGGTTGTCGGCAAGGACGAGTACGGAGACAAGATGAGAGAGGCGCTGGCCGCTGAGGGGTTTGATATCTCTCATCTGCGGGTGGAGGATGGCGACACCTCGGTGATGCTCATGGCGTTGAAAGACGGCGTCGATCGCGTGCATCTCGAGGCAATCGATGGCGTAATGGAGACATATCGACC
>CABUMZ010000041.1 GCA_902492825.1 uncultured Collinsella sp. | reverse complement strand
GCGCAAGGGGCGCTGACGCGGCCCTCCCTCTTACACCACAAAAATTCGCGCCATCGAATTGCAACGCTGGGCCTTGCTGGATGTTCGGGCAAACCTGATAAGACGGACAGTTCCACGCTAAAACCGAAAAAGGGCACGCTTAAGAATGAAAGTAGTCCACAGAGTTCCGATATTGTAGTAACCATGGACCCTATTTACAACTATCAGGTTGGTCAAAGCGGCTGTGGCTATATTACAAAAATCAAAAACACTAGTGATCAAGTTGCTGTCGATTGGGGAGTTGATGGCATCGCAAAGAAGGCGGATGGCACACTGTGTGGCACTGTGAGTAGCACAATATCTAGCTGCTGTGCTCTTCTTCCGGGGCAAGAAATATGGTACTTCGGCGCAATCGATGGCATAGATGAACTACCGGTGTCACTTGAGCTTACGTTTAGGGTTAATTGCTTTAAGAAGGTCACCGAAAAAGACACCTATGAGTTCACAGTGTTAAATGAACGATTAGAACAAATCGCTACTAACATGTATCGTTTTGATGTCGAAATTCAAAATGATTCGCCGTATGACTATGGTATGGGCACGACGCTCATGGGCGTATTGAAAGATGATATGGGGAACGTCGTGAACGGATTTGCGGGTGGCTCTGATGTTCTTGAAGCGGGCTGCCATACGATAATCTCTGCCAATAGTGGTCTCGATTTGACTGGATCTCCCTATGCATCGTATGAGTACAGCATTTTGAAGAACGTTCTTGAACCGTGCTAAGCAGATGAAAATCAACAGCGTTTCTTAGTTTGCAGCATCCGGTTATCGTTCTCCCCCCGCAACTTCATCACAACGGAAAGAATCTCGTATGTTTCAGGATCGACGTGAACAAGCGTGTATCGAATATCACAGCATCTGAGCGCTTTTACATTATCCTAGTCAATTGGAATATCATCGCTATTTTGAACCTGTCCCAAGCCTGAGGGGTTAAGGGGCCGCCGGTTCGAATCCGGTCGTCCCGGCCAGAAGCCCGTTTTTGCGACTCAGGGGTTTGGGTCGAGCCGTTAATATGGACTTACTGTCACAACGTGCGTTGCGCATGGAACGCAGCGCCGCTTGTTTGGAGGAATGTCATGAAAAAGAAGCCGCTGCTTGCGCTCATGTTGGCTGTAGTGGTTGCATGCTTGATCTCTCTTTCCGGTTGCGGTGATCCCACAGTCGAGCAACTTATTAACGAAGATCTGATCAATCAGCTTGATGAGATTAAAAATAACGACGAGTCATTTCTGGATGGCTTGGATAAGGCTGCAGGGAAAGAGTTTAAAAGGGTCGGCATCAATACCGAGGAATACGCCAAGAGCTATCTCGAGGGCTTCGACTATAAAATCGGCGACATTGTAGTCGATGAAGATAAGGGTACCGCTACTGCCGAAGTGACCGTTTCTTGTAAGTCGATGGCTCAAATTCAAGGGGATTTTGCCACCAAATACCAAGAGAAGGTTGCTGCTCTTGATGGGTCGCCTTCCGAAGATGAGTTGTACAAGCTGGCTGGACAGGTAATGCTCGATGTGACCAAGGCCGCCAAGCCCAAGGACACCAAGGTTATCTTTAAGTATTCTGCTAACGATGACAACGAATGGTCGGGGGACGACTCTAATATCTCCGAGATGATGAGCGCTCTGCAAGGGTAGCGCTTTATATTTAGGTTGCCATGCGACAAACAGTTCGTTATGCAATAAAGGGAGGATCGTTGGGGCGACCCTCCCTTTATGACAACCAAAGCCAAGTGTGTCTGCGATATTGGTAAGCGTTATTCTGCCAGCAGTTGGGGACACTCCTTGTGCCAGCGTTGCATCGAGTGCTTGGGAAACCGCGACCCGGTTTTTGGCCGAATAGTGGGACGCATTTTTCGGATGGGGTGGGTTGCGGAAAGTGCGACCCGGAATATTGCTCTGAAACGGGATGCGGTTTCCCTGATGAGTCTCAAACGGAAAGCGCATCCCATTCCGGAGCTCCAAAACGGGATGCGCTTTCCGCGCGGAAGAATTGTCGCAGCTGCGTTAGGCAGTGTCGCTCGTTACTCTCCCAGAATCAGCGCCGCGAGCTCTGCCTGGGTGTCCACCACGTAGTCGGCGCCGGTGGCTTCCAGCTCTGCGCGGCCGCGGAAACCCCAGCTGACACCCGCACTCTTAAGGCCGGCGTTGTGGCCGGTCAGGATATCGACATTGGAATCGCCTACGTAGAGCGTGGTCGCCGGGTCGGCGCCTAGCTCTTCCATCACATGCAGCGTAACAGGCGCCTCGGGCTTGGGGGGAAACGCATCGACGCGGCCCTGCACCAGCGCAAAGCGCTCGGAACCAAAATACTTCTCGATAAGCGGAGCCGCCGAGACGTGGTCCTTGTTGGTGAGCACGGCAAGCTGCACGCCCGCGGCGCGCAGGCGGTCGAGCATCTCGATCGTACCGGCATAGGGGGCGGTGTGGTCCTCCTTGTGCTCGCCGTAATAAGCCCTAAACTCGGCAAGCGTCTGCTCAAACATGCGACCGTCGCCCGCATACTCGGCAGGCATAAAGCGTTCGACCAGCTTGAGCATGCCGTTTCCCACCTTGTAGCGGTACTCGTCTACGGCAAACGTGGGCCAGCCATGCATCTCGCAGGTATGGTTGCCGGCGGCCGCCAGGTCCTCGAGCGTGTTGAGGATGGTGCCGTCCAGGTCAAAGATCACATGGGAAAAAGCTGCTGCCATGAAAGCTCCCGTCATTGGGTTTCAAAACGCACCCCATGATACTGGGCATGCGTGCCGGGCATGTTTGGAATCTGAATATCTTTAATAGCCCTGAGCCTTTGTCGCTAGCAAATCCTCGGCAGCTGTTCTCCCACGAGCATGTCGAGGATGCGGGTCGAACCCCAGCCGGTGCGCACGCGCACGGCGGGGCGGGCGCCCTCGGCAAGTGGCAGCACGCGGCCGATAATCGCGGCGTTCTCGCCGTAGCGGGCGGCGCGCATGGCGGCCAGCGCCGCATCGGCTTGTTCGGCCGGCACGACGGCAACCATCTTGCCCTCGTTTGCCACCTGCAGCACATCGTAGCCGAGCATCTCGCAGGCGGCCTGCACGTCGGGACGCACGGGCACGGCATCCTCGTCGACCTCCATGGCAACATTGCTGGCCTGGGCAAACTCGTTGAGTGTGGACGCCAAGCCACCGCGCGTGGGGTCGCGGAAGCAGCGTGTGTCGGGTGCTGCGGAAAGCACATCGGCAATCAGGTGGTTGAGCGGCGCGGCGTCGCTTTCGATGGTGCTCGAAAACGCCAGACCCTCGCGCTGACTCATGATGGCGATGCCGTGGTCGCCCAGTGTGCCCGACACCAGGATGACGTCGCCGGGCCGGCAGTTTGCGCCACTGAGCGCCACGCCCGCGGGTACCTCGCCCACACCGGCGGTATTGATATAGACGCCGTCGGCCCCGCCGCGCTCGACCACCTTAGTGTCGCCCGTGATTATGGACACGCCCGCTTCGTGCGCCGTTTCGGCCATCGTCTGCACAATCTGGTGGAGCTTATCCATGGGATAGCCCTCTTCGAGGATGAAGCCGCACGATAGGTAGCGCACGTTGGCGCCCGAGGTCGCGACGTCGTTGACGGTTCCGCACACGGCGAGGCGGCCGATGTTGCCACCGGGGAAGAACTGCGGCGAGACTACAAAGCTGTCGGTCGACATGGCGATGCGCCCGCTCGCGGGCAGCGTGGCGACGCCGGCGTCGTTGCCTTCGAGCAGCTCGGGCGACCCAAAGGCATCCAAAAAGACCTCATCGATGATGCGTTTCATCATCTGGCCGCCGGAGCCGTGGCCCAGCAGGACGGTGCTATCGGTAACGCTATGGGACATATCGAAAACTCCAATCGTGGGTGGTGCCGGTGTGCGGGTGTGTCCGGGCTAGTTGCGGTAGCGGTAGTACGCCGCGCAGCTGCCCTCGGAGCTCACCATGCACGGGCCGACGGGGTGCTCGGGCGTGCAGGTGCGGCCAAAGAGCGGGCAGTCGCTCGGCGTAATGGCCCCGCGCAGCACGTCGCCGCAGCGGCACCCGCGCGGCTCGACTGTCGCCTCAACGGGCACATCAAAGCGAGCGCGGGCATCAAAGCGCGAGAACTCGGGGCGGATGGAAAGGCCCGAGTTGGCAATCAGCCCCAGCCCGCGCCATGTGGTATCGCACGGCTCAAACACCTGCTCGACCAGCTGGCGCGCCACGGGATTGCCGTCTGCGTTGACGCCACGGCGGTAGGCGTTGTCAATCGCCGGCCTGTCCTCGACAACCATCTGGACCAGCATGCAGATGCCCTGCAGGATATCGACCGGTTCAAATCCCGTGACCACGCCCGGGGTATTGAATTCGTCGACCAAAAAGCTAAAGGGCGCCAAGCCCGTGATGGTGGCGACGTGGCCCGGCAGGATAAAGCCGTCGATGGTGGTCTCGGGGTCGTTGGCGATGGCGCGCAACGCCGGCGGCGTGGTCTTGTGGGCGCAATAGACCGAGAAGTTCAAAAGCCCGCGCGCCTCGGCCTCCAAGATGGCGGCGGCGATGGTGGGCGTCGTAGTCTCAAAGCCCACGCCCATAAAAATGACCGGGCGATCAGGGTTTTGCTCGGCAATGTCGAGCGCGTCGAGCGGGGAATAGACGATGCGGATATCGCGCCCCGCCGCCTTTTGCGCAGCGAGCGAGGTGGATGATCCGGGCACGCGCATCATGTCGCCAAAGGTGGTGATGATGGCGCCGTCTATGTTGGCGAGCGCGATTGCGTGGTCGATGTCGCGGTTGGCGGTGACGCAGACGGGGCAGCCCGGGCCGCTCAGCAGCTTGAGCCCGGCCGGCATAATGGAGCGAAAGCCATAGCGCCCGATGCTCACGGTATGCGTGCCGCAGACTTCCATAAGGTTGATGGTGCGGTCGCCGACAAGCTCATGAATGCGTTCGATGAGCTCGCGAGCCAGCTTGGGATCGCGGAATGCCGAGAAATCGATACCGGAGCGCGCCGGCTGCTCGGGCGCCACTAGTAAGCCTCCGCCGGGTTGGTGGTCAGCTGGTCTTCTTCGACCAGCTCGGACATGGCATTAACAAGCTCGAGCGTTTCCTGTGCTTCCTGCTCGTCGACAATCTGGATGCCAAAGCCGGCGTGTACGAGAATATAGTCGCCAACCTGCGCCGTCGGCACGAGTCGCAGCGACACGGGGCGCTCGATGCCCATCATGTCGACGGTGGCCTTGAGGTCGTCGTCGCGTTTGACTACTTTACCGGGAACGGCAAGGCACATATTGTTCCCCTTTTATACGCTTTGCGCTGGACGGGCGCTCAATAATCCATCAGTTGATGGTAGCGCTCGCGGGCGCTGCGGGCAAACGCGCTACACCTGTGAGACGGCGGCTTGCGGGCTGGCCGAACAGCCTACTGCGATGCAACCTGCGCAAGACGAGCGCTTGCGACTGCCGCCTGACCGTAGGCGATGCAGCCGTCATTGACGGGTACGGTGCGGGGGACAAGGACAGTAAGGCCTGCGTCTTTAAGCTCGCGGGTGAGGAGCTGGAGCAAAAGTCGGTTCATGAACACGCCGCCCGAGAGCGCGACGGTATCGATGCCTTCGCGCGCGCAGATTTCGCGTGCGATTCGTGCCGAAGAGCGCGCGATGGCGATATGGAAGTCGAGCGCGAGCCTGTAGGCCGCAGTGCCGGCCCTGGTTCCCTCCAAAAGCGCCTCAATAAGCGATCTGGAGTTTAGAACATGGCAGGCGTCCGGACGGGATGATTCGGTTACGGAAAAGCCGGCTATATTGCCGGCGGGGCAGGCACTTTCACTGCTGAGCGCGCGCCAGGCGGCAGCCTCAAGCTCGATGGCGGGTTCGCCCTCGTAGGTTGCCTTGTCGCAGATGCCCAGAATTGCTGCCGCGGCATCAAAGAGACGCCCCATGCTGCTGGTACGCGGGCTGTTGATGCCGCGCTCGATCATGGTGGCTGTCACGCTGCGCGTTTGCTCGTCGAGGCTGTCCAAAAGCCGAGCGGCGTCTGGGTGCTCGAGCAGGCCGAGCTCACTGAGCAGGGCAAAGGCGTTGCGGCGGGCGTCGCGCACGGAGGCCGCCCCGCCGGGGAGCGCCCAGGTGCGCAAATGCGCGGCGCGCTCAAAGCCGCCAAGGCTGGCAACAAGAAACTCGCCGCCCCAAATGGTCCCATCGGTGCCGGCGCCGGTGCCGTCAAAGGCGATGCCAAGGACGTGCGCGTCGGTTGTAAGCTGGCCCGCGGCGATGGCCTCGGCCATTACGCTCGCGATATGCGCATGATGGTGCTGCACCTCGACGAGCGGCAGATTGCATTTTCGCGCCTGCTCGCGCGCCCACTGGCCCGATAGATAACTGGGGTGTACATCGCAGGCCAAGGCGGCGGGCGCCAAATCAAAGAGATCTTCCAAGCGCGTGCGCGCGGCGTTCCAGGCATCGAAGGTCCCGCCGTTTTCAACATCGCCGATATGTTGCGACACAAAACAGGTTGCCTTGCCGTTCGTCCCTTCACGCGTGAGCGCAATCGTGGCCTTTTGTTGTGGCCCGCAGGCAAGCACGCAGGACGGAGCGCGGTCGAGCGCCGGCAACGGCAGCGGCTGGGGTGCATATCCGCGAGCGCGGCGCACGGGCATAACGGTGCCGTCAACCACGCGCACCACGGAATCGTCATAGCGCGAGAGGATCGCGCGGTCGTTACCGAGCAACGCGTCGGCGATGCCGGCAGCAACGAGGTGTTCCCAGGCAAGGTCGTCGTCGGTCTCGATGGGTTCTTCGCTCAGGTTTCCGCTGGTCATGACGAGCGCGTGCATACCGCAGGCTTCTGCCGCGGCGAGCAACAGATGCTGAAGCGGCGTATAGGGGAGCATGACGCCGAGCTCGGGCAAGTCGTGTGCGACAGATGGCGCGAGGGCGAGGATGTCGGGGGAGCCGCCGTTGCCCTCGCCAACAGTGCGCCGGCGCAGCAGCACGATGGGGCGGATACTGCCAGCGAGCAGATCGCGTTCAGCATCGTCGATATGACACAGGCGCTCGGTATCAGCAAGACTGCGCACCATGACGGCAAGTGGTTTGTTGCTGCGGCGTTTGCGACGGCGCAACTCGGCCACCGCTTGCTCGTTGGCAGCGTCACAGGCTAGATGGAATCCGCCCAGGCCCTTGATAGCGACGATGCCACCGCTGGCCAGCAGCTCAACGCAGCGCTCGATGATAGCGTCGCTGGCCTCGCGTGTGGTGCCGACGGCCGGTGTCGCGGACGAATTCCCGCACGCATCGCCGTTTACAGCCTCGCGCCACGTAATATGCGGCCCGCAATCAAAGCAGGCATCGGGTTGCGCGTGAAAACGCCGGTCGAGTGGGTCGGCATACTCCGCGGCACACTTGGGACACATGGGGAAACGGTCCATCGATGTGGCCGCTCGGTCATAAGGCAGCGATCGGATGATGGTAAAGCGTGGCCCGCAGTTAGTGCAGTTGATAAAGGGGTAGTGATAGCGTCGGTCGGCGGGATCGAACAACTCGCGCAGGCAATCGTCACAGGTAGCGATATCGGGCGAGACGAGCGTCGTGTGCGCGGTCTGGTCCTGCGATGCTACGATGCGAAAGCCCTGTTCGTTGGCGGCATCCCAACCGTTGGCTGCCAGGTCCACAACCTCGACATGCTCTACGCGGGCTGCCGCAGGCGCATGCTCAGAAAGCGCGGCAACAAAAGCATCGAGCGCATCGGCCGGAGCGTGCGCCTCGATATGCACGCCGTCGCCCGCATTGAGCACCCATCCGCAAATGCCATGCGCCATGGCCTCGCGATACACAAACGGTCGCATGCCAACGCCCTGCACAATGCCCGTCACATGAATATGCACATGCCGCATGCGACCCCCCTCATCAAAACCGACCAAATAGGGACAGGTTTATTTTGGTAGGTAAAACTTCTAAACCTGCCAAAACAAACCTGTCCCTATTTGGCAGGTGCGCTGCGGGAAATCCCGCTACAGCCCCAGGCTCTGCTTGGTGGCGGCGCACGTGAGCTCGCCGTGCTTAACGCCGCGCAGGCCCAGCAGGCGGTCGGCTAGTTCGTAGACGCGCTCGCCGCGACCCTTGAGCGCCAGAATCTCCAAGCAGTTGTGGTGATCCAGATGCACGTGCATGGTCGATACGATCTCGTCGGTGTAGTCGTGCTGCACTTCGTCCAGACGGCGCGTCAGGTCGCCGGTATGGTGGTCGTAAATCATGGTGAGCGACCCGATAACATGCTCATCGGGCGTGCGCATCTGCTCCTTGGCGATCGAGGCGCGAATCAGGTCGCGCACTGCTTCGGAGCGGTTGGCCACGTCACCGCGGCGCGCGATCTGCTCGTCAAAACGGCGCAGCAGGTCGTCGGGTGCGGTAACCGAAAAACGGACCAGCTCGGAGCCGGAGCCACTACAGTGGCAGCCCGCGTCACCGTCCGCCCCGTGCGGATGCTCGTGCTCGTACCCGCAGCCGTGCTCGTGTTCGGCCACGTTACACCAGCTTCACGGAGCCGACGGAGTTGTGGTCGGCCTCGATGGCTTCCTCGTAGCCCTCGAGTGCGTCGTGGGCCTCGTGCAGCGCGGCCATGGCGGCCTCGAGCTTGGCGCCGATGCGCTCCATGTCAAAATTCTCGGTCGCATGCAGCAGCTGATGGCTCCACTCGTGAGCGAGCTCGATGGTGTCGTCGACCTGCTTGACGCTCATGGCAAGCTGGCTCATGTTCATTCCAACATCATGCATGGGAAATCTCCTTTTGTATGGGGCAGTTCAGTGGTTCAGATTTTACTACGCCCGCTCTGCGCGCAGTTGCATAAGAAAACGGGTACGAGTCTGTGCGACCCGCACCCGTTCACTGGGGGCTGTTTGTGACTACCATACTATCCGTGGTTGCACTCGGTGCATTCAGAAGTCCGGCGAGCGGCGTAAAAGCGCTCATGGACGGCAGGCAGACGGCAACATGTAACAAGCGTATTACAGGTGCTTCTCAAGCAGCGCCTGCAGCCTGGCCTTGGGCAGCGCGCCAACGGAGCGGTCGATTTCCTCGCCGTTCTTAAAGACAACCAGCGTGGGGATGCTCATGACGCCATACTTCATGGCCAGGTCCTGGTTGTCGTCGACGTTGCATTTGGCAACGGCAAGCTTGCCCGCCAGCTCGTCGGCGACCTCGTCCACGATGGGCGAGAGCGAACGACACGGCCCACACCACGGGGCCCAAAAATCAACCAGCACGGGCAGGCTGTCGTTAACGATAGAATCGAAGTTCTCGGGGGTAATCTGCTTAATGTCAGCCATGGTGACCTCCATAATGCGACGCGGCTCGGCCGCGTAAAACTCAGTACGACCGTGCTTATACCCAGCGGCCCGCAAAGCAACCACTCGCGGGCGGCTCTTTTATATAATGGTGGGCACGCAAACGATTGGAGAGCGCATGTCCACGTCACAAAGCCAGAAAAAAGAAGCCATCGCCCAGGCGGCCGAGCAGGAGCTCACATCGCTTGCGGTCCGTGGCGTGCGCATCGTGGGCAACGCGTGCTCGCCGATCGTGCTGGTCAAAGGCGATTTGGACGAGGCCGAGCGTTCGGGTGGCGAGCTTGCCGCCGGCCCGGATGGCGCGGCGTTGCGCAAGGCGCTTGGGGCCATCGGCTACGCGCCCGAGGATTTTTGCGTGCTGGCAAGCGTCGCCGGCACAGGTGACGGAGCGGTCACGGTGGGCGAGACTCTGCCGTGCGAGCTGTTCCGCGAGGCGCTTGAGGCTCTGGATCCCGAGGCGGTGCTGCTGCTCGATAACAGCGCGGCCGATGTCATGCGCGAAACCTACGCCGATATGCTCGTGGCGATTGATGACTTCGACACCGCCATGCTCAAGCCCGGCCTGGTCGCCCATGTGCAGGGCCGCCGCGTGCTCGCGCTCGATGGCTTTGAGGCGGCGCTGACCGACAAAGCGGCCAAGCAGCGCATGTGGGCCTACATCAAGCAGCTGACCCCGGCGGTCGCTCCACTGTAGCGGATCGGTACCGGCGAGCGATTGCCTGGCGGGCGAGGCGCGCCGCGAGATCGGCGCCGTACTTCTACATCACAGCGCGCAGCTCAAACCGATCGCCGTTAATGCGGAACTGGCAGTTGCCGTTCATGCGCTCCACGGCAAGTTTGATGCTCTTGGTTCCAAAGCCGTGGCCCGCATGCCGGGTCACGGGCATGCCGTCGACCATGCGCGGCGCGCGGTCAAACGTGTTGGAAACTAACAGCAACAGCTGGCCGTCCTCAAGTCGCAGGTCAAGGTCGACGAATCGCTTTCCTTGGGGTGCGGCGCTTGCGGCGGTGATAGCGTTTTCCAAGGCATTTGAGAGCACGCTAAACAGGTCGGCGTCACCTACGTGGATGGTTTCGGGTACGGCGGCGCGCAGGTTGGCGGTAATGCCGTTTCTATTGATATCCGAGTTGAATGACGAAAGCGCAATGTTTACGGTCTCGTTGGCGCAGAAGCGGCGTACGGCGGTGCGGTCGCCGGCTTCGCAGAGTTCGTCGATGCGTTTGAGCGCCTCGTCGGTGTGGCCCTCCTCAATTAAAGCGGCCAGGCCGCGTAGGAAGTGGCGCATATCGTGGCGAAGAATCGACAGCTCGCGCCCAGATTGACGCCAAGCCTCGAGCTCTTTGATGGCGGCGCTGTCGCGGGTTTCGAGCATCCAACGCTCTCGCTCGGCGGTTTCCTTTTCTTCGTATTCGCGCAGGTAAACGGCAAGAAACATAAGATAGAAGGCACAGAGCGCAAATGCCAAAAACTCAACTGTCACCACCGAGCCCGAGTGGAACAGCGTGGTGTAGACGTTGGTGGCATAGTCAAAGATGTAATAGACGAGCGGCAGGATTAAAAGGATGCCCAGCTCGGTGGGGCTTTTAATCGCCAGGCGGGGTCCAATGTCGCCGGCCCAATGCAGCAGGACGGCAAAGACGCCGAGCGTGGTAGCGATGCGTGCCAGATAGTACGCGATCTGAGAATCGGTTGCGGCAAATGCGGCGATGCCCATCCAGTTGCTGAACTGACAGCTCAGATAGGCGCTGGTGACGCCCAACGTCGCGAGTAGCGGACTCAAGTGGTAGCGCGCACACAGGTAGACGGTAAGCGGCAGGTGCACGACGAGCGGATAGACCTGACGGGCAAAAAGTTCTCCGCCAACGACATTGGCGATCGAAAAGGCAGCGCCGGTTGCGGCTCCGACCCCCACCAACTCGAGTGCATGGCGTCGATTGATTTCGATACCGCACAGCGCCGCCGAGGCAAAGACGCCAAAGAGCAGCGTCGTGGCGTGGTGGATTGCCCAAAGGACCATTTCGACCGAGGGGATCATCAGCGCCTCCCGCCCTCAAAGCGCACCGCAAAGTAGGCGTCTTGGAACCCCTGCTTGCTGCTGCGCGACAGCGGAATGCACGCGCCCGAGCGCATGACGATGTCTGTGCGATCGAAGTGGTCGATGTTGCGCAAGTTGACCTGGTAGCTACGGTGGCATTTAAAGAAGGTGGCATTTTGCGCCAAACGGTCCTCGACGCTGCGGAACGACTCGAGTGCCTCGATATCGCGTCCGTCGCGCAGATGGAAGACCACGTGCTTGTTGCGCGCCTCGGCATATTCGATGTCGGACAGGCGCAGGGCGTGGTAGCCAAAGGACGTTTTGATCACGAGCTCGTCGGTTGCCGCCGGGCGCATGCTCGAAAGTTCGTCGAGTAACTGCGCCAGGCGTTCGTAAGTCACGGGCTTGAGCAGATAGTCGAAGGCGCGGACCTCGTAGGACTCCAGTGCAAACTCGGGCGACGAGGTGAGGAACACCAGGCGCACGGCGGTGTCGGCCTGGCGCAATTCGCGTGCGGTGTCCATGCCGTTGACGAGCGGCATGATCATGTCGAGCAGGATGATGTCGGCGCGCGACGCGGCATGGCGCGCCAGCAGGTCCTCGCCGCGCGTAACGAGCGCAACATCGACCGCCGTGCCCGTCTCGATCGACCAACGGGCGATCATCCGGTGCAGTCTATCTAGAAAAGCGACGTCATCGTCGCAGGCAATAATCTTGAGCATTCGGCCCCCTTAGTAATTCGATTTTGCCACATTGGGCGCGGACCACTCGCGGGGGAGCGCCCGTTCGTGCCTCACGGTGCGCAACTCGCGCCGAGCGGTATTGCGGTGGCGAAAGATGCCTCCTACGCTATCGAGAGCTCGGCTATCCTCAGTTTGCCAGTTCGAAAATGGGCCTGCCGCATGATCGAATCTTTATTTCAACTTTACACCTAGGTTTACAGCTGTCTTGTCAGCTGTAAACCTAGGTGTCATACTAAAGCCCCAAGATTCGCCAAAAGAGAGGGGCCTTGATGGCACAGAGCGCGAACATGGATGCATCGGAGCTTGCACGCGACATTGCGGCCGGCCTGGCATCGGCAACGACGGCAACGGAGCGTGCGGCATTGGTGCCCGCAGAGCTCGTCGAGGCCATTCAGCAACTAAAAACCCAACGCGATGCGGTGATCCTGGCACACTATTACGTGGCGCCCGAGGTCCAAGCCGTTGCCGATTACGTCGGCGACAGCTTCTACCTGGCAAAGCTTGCCAAGAGCCTGCCGCAGCAGACCATCGTGCTGTGCGGCGTGGAGTTTATGGGCGAGAGTGCCAAACTGCTCAACCCCACCAAGACCGTGCTGCTGCCCGAGCCGGGCGCGGATTGCCCCATGGCTCACATGGTCAAGCGCGAGACGGTCGACGCCGCCCGCGCCGAGTACGGTGACGACCTTGCTGTCGTCTGCTACGTCAACTCCACAGTCGAGATCAAGAGCTGGAGCGACGTGTGCGTCACCAGCTCCAACGCCGTCAAGATCGTGTCTGAGCTGCCGCAGCAGCATGTCCTGTTCATCCCCGATCAAAACTTGGGCCGCTTCGTAGCCGAGCAGGTGCCGCAAAAGCACGTCATTCTCAACAAGGGCTACTGCCCGCGCCACCACATCATCACCGTCGAGCAGATCGTCGATGCGCAGGAGGCACATCCCGACGCGCTCGTACTGGCGCACCCCGAGTGCAAGGCCGACGTGTTGGCCGAGGCCGACTACATCGGCTCCACCGCCGGCATCATCAAGTATGCCGAGGAGTCGGACGCCAGCGAGTTCATCATCGTGACGGTCCGCGGCGTGCTCTACGAGCTCGAGCGCCGCTGCCAGGGCACCGGCAAAAAGTTCTACTTCCCCGCGGTGCAGCCCACCTGCGTCAACATGGATCTCATCACGCTCGAAAAGCTCGTGCGCTGCCTGGAGACGGGAGAGGGCGAGGTGCAGATTGGCGTGTCGGACGAGGCCGCCGACCAGGCTAAGCTCACACTCGACCGCATGCTCGAGTACGCGGCGCGCTAAGCCAATATGACATGAGGGACCATCCCTTATGCCACATTACAAGGGAGAGGATTCCTGTGGAAACTAAGCAATACCCCGTCAT
>CABUMZ010000040.1 GCA_902492825.1 uncultured Collinsella sp. | reverse complement strand
CCGAATACCACGCCCGCGGCTTTAACTGCGCGCAGGCCGTCGCCTGCACGCTCGCTCCCGCCGTCGGGCTCGACCCCCAGGTCGCCTTTACCCTCACCGAGGGCTTTGGCGCCGGCATGGGCGGCATGACCGAAACCTGCGGCGCCATCTCGGGTGCCGTGGCCATCATGGGCTTTGTAATGAGCGACGGCATGGAAAACCCCAAGACCAAGGGCCAGACCTACAAGCTGTCGCGCGAAATCGTCAAGCGTTTTGGCGAGAAGAACACGACGACCGTCTGCGGCACGCTCAAGGGCGTCGGATCGGACAAGGGTCCGCTCCGCAGCTGCCCCGGCTGCATCGACGATGCCGTCGAGATCGCCTGCGATGTACTAAAGCAGCTCGCCGAGTAAACGGCGGCAACATAAAATGACGGCCGGCGCGCTTGGGATCCATCCAAAAGCACGCCGACCGTCGCCGTTAGAACTCGGCAAATACGGGAGCGCTGACCTCAATCTCCTCGCGCCCCGCCATAAGCTCGCGCATCTTAGCGCAAAACGGCTCCTGCTCCCCCGCTTTAAACACCAAATGAAGTGTCACGGCATCCGCGTAATCGGTATCCGAAACCTTGGCACCCGAATCCTGCGCCAAGCGAAGCACCTGCTCATACTGCGGATAGGCCACATGCACGTCAACAGGCACGACGCTCGTCATCTCGACGATCTGCCCGGCCTCCTGAGCAGCGGCCACCGCCGCCTGCGTCGCCGCGGTATAGGCGCGTACCAAGCCACCAGGCCCCAACAACGTGCCACCAAAATAGCGCGTCACTACGCAGCAAACATTTTTGAGTCCCGCACCGCGCAACACCTCGAGCGTCGGCATACCGCTCGTGCGGCTCGGCTCACCGTCATCGCTCTGGCGCTCGCGTCCATCGACCAAAATCCACGCGGGCACATTATGTCGAGCGTCGTAATGACGCTTGCGAACCATCTCGATAAAGGCATTCGCCTCATCCTCGGACTCAATATGGACCAGCTGGGCAATAAACCGGCTCTTGCGGTCCACAAACTCGCCCGAAACCTCAATATTCGATTGCAGAGTAAAATAGCTGTCCAACAAAGCCCCTCAACAGAATAAAGCGCAGCAACAAACAGCCTCAATATTACGGCAAAGGCCGTACCGTTAGCCCCAGTAAATAGAACGGCAACGTCAATGACCAGGCAAAGACAGCGAGACGGCGTCAGCTGAGTCGATTTGGCCCGAAAGAGGAGGGAGCACGCCTTATGGCGGCGACCGACGAATGAGCGCCAAATCGGCCAGCTGACGCCGTCGAAGGCGAGAACCCGTCAGCGCGAGCAAGGTGCCTTGAAAGACAAGGGCATTGACCTTATGGTCATGCCCGAAGGCTTGAAAGGCAGATTGCCGCGCTGACGGGTTCGCAGCGTCAACATAGTTGCCAAGTGGGCCTATAAGCCGGGTTCTGTCGTGAACGGTCATTTATCTTGTCTGCACGTTACCGTGCAGCTCCACGCACGCTACCCGAACGCGGACCGGGCCGGCCCATAGCGTTCCTATTCGCGCTTGCTCCGGATGGGGCTTGCCAAGCCGCCGTGTTGCCACGACGCTGGTGGTCTCTTACACCACCGTTTCAGCTTTTCCCTTTACGCCTTGGGGCGCAGGTGGGAGTCTTCTTTTCTGCGGCGCTTTCCGTCGGATCACTCCGCCCGGCCGTTAGCCGGCATCCCGCCCTCTGGAGCCCGGACTTTCCTCACGCGTGCTGCAAGCAGCACATCGCGCGACCGTCTGGCCCACTCAGCAGTGCAAGAGTGTAGCACACCGTTGCCGCAAGCAATGGCACAACACAAGCGTTCGACACGATAAACCAAGAACCACGCTATACAGTACAATAGGGTCGTCGATGGGCAACGTCGTCAGTCGAGACGCGACCGCGCTCCGCAACCCCTCCGTCTACTCGGTGCGTTCCCGCCTCCTCCCCGAGGCGGGATGTCGGCATTTTTCATGCACCGACAATCCAATAGTCTGTGGACAGCCCGGGCAGCATCGCGCCCGGGCAGCATCGCGCATCTCGGCGTCAAATGCAAAAAGGGATCCGTCCATTGCGGACGGATCCCTTAAAACAAGTGATCGTCAAACCGATTTACTCGGCGTCGGTCTCCTCGTCCTTCTTCTCGGAAGGCAGCGGGGTAACCTCGATCTCGACGCCCAGAGTCTCAGCAGCAGACTTCATGGACAGGGAGATACGACGACGGTCGAGGTCGATCTCCATGACCTTGACCTGAACCTTGTCGCCCACGTGGGTGACCTGAGAAGGCTGATCGACGTGCTTGTTGGCCATCTCGGAGATGTGCACCAGGCCCTCGATGCCCTCGCCCAGGTCGACGAAAGCGCCGAACGGGACAAGCTTGGTCACAGTGCCCTCGACGATAGCGCCAACGGGGTACTTCTTGACCAGTGCGCGCCACGGATCCTCGGTGGTCTGCTTGAGACCCAGGGAGATGCGCTCGCGGTTGAGATCGACGTCGAGAACCTCGACCTCGACCTCCTGGCCGACCTTGACAACCTCGGAAGGATGGTTGACGTGGTTCCAGGAGAGCTCGGAGATGTGGATGAGGCCGTCGATACCGCCGAGGTCGACAAAGGCGCCGAAGTCGACGATGGAGGAAACGGTGCCCTGGAGACGCATGCCAGACTTGAGCTTGGACAGGATCTCGGAGCGCTCGGCCTTACGGGACTCCTCGAGCACGACGCGACGGGAGAGGACGACGTTGTTGCGGTTGCGGTCCATCTCGATGACGCGGGCCTCGATGCGGGTGCCCATGTAGGAGGTGAGGTCCTTGACACGACGGAGGTCGACGAGGGAAGCGGGCAGGAAGCCACGCAGGCCGATGTCGAGGATCAGGCCGCCCTTGACAACCTCGATAACCTCGCCCTCGACGTTCTCGCCGGAGTTGAACTTCTCCTCGATGCGGTTCCAAGCACGCTCGTACTCGGCACGCTTCTTGGACAGGACCAGACGACCGTCCTTGTCCTCCTTCTGGAGAACCAGAGCCTCGATGGGATCACCGAGTGCAACGATGTCTGCAGGGTTAGCGTCCTTGCGGATGGACAGCTCGCGGACCGGGATAACGCCCTCGGACTTGAATCCGATGTCAACGAGCACCTCGTCATGCTCGATCTTAACGACAGTGCCGTTAACGAGATCGCCCTCATCAAAGTCGGTAATTGTACCGTCGATGAGGTTGTTCATCTCCTCCTCGTTGACATCGTCAAGAGAGAAAATGGACGAGTTCTGAATCTCACTCAAAGGTGGACCCCTTTCGAACTACGGGGCCCCGATTGCTAGGACCTACAGAAGGGTGCGACAAGCACACAACGTTTAGGAACACTCGGGAGCCGACAGATACTAATGTGACGCTTATGCAATCACGTTCGTATAGGTTACGGGGAAATCATTTCGATTTCAAGCGTGAACTGCGATTTTTTACTCGTATGGAGACTTTTTCGCAATCTTGTGGACGACCGTCTCCATAAGTTGACGATAGACAGTTAGGCATACAGCTTTGGGGTAAAGTATCCGGAGCCAACGATTCTGGAACGATTTTTCGAGAAAGGTGCCCGCGTGCTCAAAGCAGTCGTTTTCGATATGGACGAGACGCTTCTTAGCATCAACCTCAACGCGTTCATCCTTCGCTATTTTAAGGATGTTTCGTCGATGCTCGCGGATATCGGTCGCCGCAGCCGCGGTGGCACGATGGCGCGCCTCGGCACCATCCTGGTCGATCTCAACGCCAATCGCCGAAGCGGCACGGATAACCGCACCAATCTTGAGTTTTACCGCACCGAGGTTGAGCGCCGATGCGGCATCTGCCTCTCCGATCCGATCATCTACGAGGCGTTTACCTACTACGACCGCGAAGTTCTTCCATACAAGAACGACGATGTCATTAACGCTCACGCCATGCCGGGCGCGCACGCCGCGCTCCAGGCCGTACAGGACGCAGGGCTGCGCTGCGCGCTCTTTACCAACCCCAGCTTTCCGCAGGGGGCCATCGAGTGCCGCATGGGTTGGGGCGACCTGGCCGACGCCCCTTTTGAGCTCGTCACGCACATGGGAAACACCACCCGCTGCAAGCCCGATGCCACCTACTATCTAGAGCAGCTTCAGGTGATGGGACTTGAGCCACACGAGGTCCTTATGGTGGGTAACGATCCAAAGCGCGACTTCCCCAGTCCCGCCTGCGGCATTCAAACTGCCTATGTTGGCCAGGGAAAACCCGGCCGAGCCACCTGGCACGGAACCATGGAAGACTTCGCCCACGACTTTAACGCCGTAATCGAGGCCTTCTACGAGCACCAAATAGCCGACGAACTATCGTAGGCGCCAGAACATCTAGCGCAGTTGCGGTGAGATAGTTCCTGTTTGCCCCTCACCCGGGTAATTTTAGGAACTATCTCACCGCAACTTAATATCTAGCACACCTGGGTTTTGCCGATCATGATGTTGAGGATCTCGACGTCGGTATCTTTCATACCCACACGGCCCACGTAGCCCATGCTGGCGATTGTCTGCTCAACGGTATCTTGGATCAGGCCCTCGCCGGCGCGGAAGCCGCGACCCTGCATGGCCATATCATGGCCCAGAATCGCCGCATCGACGGCAGCCGAGATCTTGGCGGCACAGCTCGCCTTGGCGCCGTCGCACACGATGCCGCCCACGTTACCGAGCGTATTCGAGACCGTCGCGCCAATCTGCTCGCGCGTGCCACCGCACAGCCAGGTAATCGCAGCGCCGGCGCCGCACGCGGCGCAAATAGCACCGCAAAACGCCGAGAGCGCACCAATATAGCTCTTGATATGCACAGCGATAAGATCGGACAGCATCACGGCGCGCACCAGGCGCTCGTGGTCGCAACGCAGGTACTCGGCATACTCCATGACGGGCAATGCGCAGGTAATGCCCTGATTGCCCGAGCCGCACACAATGGCGACCGGCAGCGCGCAGCCGTTCATGCGGGCGTCGGACCCGGCGGCCGCACGGGCACGGGCACGGCAGGCGACGTCATCGGCACGAGCACCCAGCAGCGTACGACCCACCTCGGCGCCCCAAGCGTGCGCAAGGCCCTCGGCACTGATTACACCATTCAGCTCAATCTGACGCTCAACGGCAGCGCGGGCGTCCTCAATGTCACCGTCCTCGATAAAGTCGATGATAGTCTCAATCGACATGGGCGTATCGGCATTATCTGCCGCCCGCTCGGCCACGACGCGCTCGGCGCAGGCGGCACACTCCCCCGCCGACTTGCCGCACACCGGAATACCGTCGAGCGTATGGCACGTGACATTGGTGTGGTGGTCGGTAATCTCGACGACCGCGGTATGGCCCCCGGCCGTCGCAGTCACCTTGATGTAGAGGTTGGGCACACCCTCGACAAGCGACACATCGCAGTAGCCGGCGTCGGCGAGGAGCTCGGACACGCGCGCACGGTCTTTATCGTCAACGCTCTCGAGCACCTCGAGAGCGCTCTTGGCGTCGCCGCCCACGGCACCCAGCACGGCCGCAGCCTCAATACCATGCATTCCGCCCGAATTGGGCACGGTCACGCTCTTAACGTTCTTGATGATGTTGCCCGAGCAGGCAACGTCCATGTGATCGGGTTCGCAACCGAGCGTCTGGCTCGCCAGCGCCGCTGCATAGGCAACGGCAATGGGCTCGGTGCAGCCGAGTGCACAGACAAGCTCGCGGTTCAAAACATCGCAAAACGCGGCATCACGGATGGAATCGGTAGGCATAGGTATCTCCTGCTTGCATAACGGGCTGGGCTCTCAAAAAAGTTAGCTCCTTTATTTGATAACAATGCATCAAAAACCGCAACCATGGTTCCGGCAGACGGCGCTCAAGCGCAAACTGACGACATTCATTCACGAGAAGCCAGTCTTGTTGCATGCTAAAGCGTTTGACCAAAAAACGCCCGAGCGTTTACGCAAAAGTCGCGCTATCATGCAGTCGAACGCGGTAAACACCTTTAGCATTTGCGCCGCACAGACCAGAGAGGAACCATCCATGAAGATCGGTATCGGTAACGACCACGCCGCCGTCGAGCTCAAGAACATCATTTCCGAGCACCTGAAGGAGCGCGGCTGCGAGGTCGTGAACTTTGGCACCGACACCTCCGAGAGCTTTGACTACCCCATCGCCGGCTACAAGGTGGGTAAGGCCGTTGCCAACGGCGACGTCGACCTGGGCATCCTCATCTGTGGCACCGGTGTCGGGATCAGCCTGGCTGCCAACAAGGTCGAGGGCGTACGCGCCGTTGTGTGCTCCGAGCCCTTCAGCGCCAAGCTCTCCCGCATGCACAACAATACCAACGTGCTCGCCTTTGGCGCCCGCGTCGTGGGCTCCGAGCTCGCCAAGATGATTGTCGACGAGTGGCTCGACGCCGAGTTTGAGGGCGGTCGTCACGAGCGTCGCGTTAACCTCCTCAACGAGATCGATCACACGCGCGGCCTTAAGATCGTCGACGAAGCCTAAACTATTCAGTGCCACAAGCTAACAGGAACACATGTCCGAGCGGGCCCCTGCATAGATTTTGGAATAAAAGGGCACCGCAGATGGAGTTCCGCGGCGCCCAAGCCACACGCTAACAGCTTTAAGGAGTCAAAGCTGGTTTAGCCAAAGAAGCGCTTGATCTCAATCTCGGCGTTCTCCAGGCAGTCGGAGCCGTGGATCACGTTGGCGTTGACATCGACGGCAAAGTCGCCGCGGATGGTACCAGGAGCAGCGTCAAGCGGATTAGTAGCGCCCATGAGGGTGCGCATCTTAGCAACAGCGGAGAGACCGGAAACGACCATCTTGACGACCGGACCGCTCGTCATAAAGTCGCAGAGACCGCCAAAGAAGGGCTTGTCGGCCAGATGGGCGTAGTGCTCCTCGACGGTAGCGCGCTCGAGCGTGGTCATCTCCATGCGCTCGATGACAAGGCCGCTGCGCTCAATGCGAGCAACGATCTCGCCGATCTTGCGGTCGCGCACGGCGTCGGGCTTAATCATGATGAAGGTCTTCTCGATAGCCATAAAAGTAGCCTTTCAAGTAGGTTCGCGCGTGCCCAAGTCCCATTCCGGCACCCGCCTGGACTGCATCGTAACAGAGTTTTAGCTGCAGTTAAACAAAAAGCTGTTTATTGAAACGTTGCAATTTATTAAAGCGCTCCATATGTGTCACTTCTGTTTCGAAGCCCGATTAGAGTACCATCCGACCGCCCATCAACCGCATCGAACAGAGCAGGCGGTCGGTTGCCGCCTGCGAACGTAACCCCTTCACAACCTGCCCAAAGGTCCTACAGAAGTTCTCGACAAGCCCCTCCCCCATAGCAACAAAATACGGGCGCCCACATCAGCAGGCGCCCGTAAAGTGAAAACGATTTATCAATAAATGGCCAAAACGGCTTCAGCCAAATCCCTACTTTACCCCGTGGCCCATCTCGACGACCTTAGTCAGCGATCCAAACACGCCCTCGTCGGCCACGAGCTGTGCCTCGGCGCGCTGCAGCTGCACGGCAACGGCGGCAGGGGCGGTGCCGCCCTCGGTCGTGCGCGCGGCGACAATCGACGGGATGTCGAGCGCCTCGGTAATGTCGCGCTCAAAGAGCGGGCTTGCCTCATGGAACACCTCAAACGGCAGGTCCTCAAGATTGCAGCCGCGCTTCTCACACATCAGAACCAGATGCCCCACCACGGCATGAGCCTCGCGGAACGGCAGACCACGCTTAGCCAGGTAATCGGCAACATCGGTGGCGGCAAGGTGACCCACGTCGCACTCGCGCGCCATGGCATCCTCGTTGACGGCCCAAGTCGAAATCATACCGGCCATAACCGACAGGCACTGCATGAGCGTATGGGCGGTATCGAGCGCGCCCTCCTTGTCCTCCTGCAAATCCTTGTTATAAGCAAGCGGCAAGCCCTTCATGGTTACCAGCAGCTGCACCAGGTTGCCGTACACGCGACCGCTCTTGCCGCGAATAAGCTCGGCAAAGTCGGGATTCTTCTTCTGCGGCATGATAGATGAGCCGGTGGAGTAGGAGTCTGAAAGCGTGATAAAGCCAAATTCGGAGCTCGACCACAGCACGATCTCCTCGGAAAGACGCGACAGGTGCATCGCCATGACGGATCCGGCGTAATGCAGATCGAGCAGGAAATCACGGTCGGAAACCGCATCGAGCGAGTTGGGAATCACGCCCGCAAAGCCAAGTTCGGCAGCCGTCATCTGGCGATCGAGCGGATAGCTCGTACCGGCAAGCGCGGCAGCACCCAGCGGGCAGTTGTCGGCGGCATCAAAGGCGGCCTTCAGGCGCGTAAAGTCGCGCGCGAACATCCAGGAATACGCCAGCAGATGATGCGAGAGCAGCACGGGCTGAGCGTGCTGCATATGCGTGTAGCCCGGCAGAATCACCTTGTCGTACTTCTTAGCCGCATCCACCAGCACATGGCGCAGCTCAAGATTGGCCTCCATGAGCTCCTTGGCCAGCGCCTTGACGCCCAGGCGCGTATCGGTCGCCACCTGGTCGTTGCGCGAACGGCCGGTATGCAAGCGCTTACCGGCCTCGCCGATGCGGCGCGTCAACTCGCTCTCGATGGACATATGAATGTCCTCATCGTTGATATCGAAGGTAAAGTTGCCGGCATCGATATCCTGTTCGATTCCGGTCAGGCCCTTGGCAATCGCCTGCTCGTCCTCGGCACTGATGATGCCCTGGGCCGCCAGCATTTTGGCATGCGCCTTAGAGCCGGCGATATCCTGCTTATAGAGATGTTTGTCGACCGGCAGCGACGCGCCAAACTCCTGCGTGACCTCGGCCACGCCTGCCTCAAAACGACCGCCCCAAAGAGCCATGGAACCGTCCCCTTTCTCCAAATACCAAAACAAGCGCCCAAAGCAATGCGCCATATCGCTAAAGCGATTTTTCAACCGCTAGTTTTACACATTCCCCACCGTGTGCGGTGCCATGTAGCTAATTTGCAAAGAAGTGACGCGCCATGCACTTGGCGCCCAACGTCTCCCTCCGGATGTTGCCCCGCGAACCATCGATCCAGGCCTTCAGGCTCATAGGGACGTCCTCGACCCTTGCAGCATCGAACTCGGGCGCGAGGGCAAGTAAAGCATGCGCGATAGCATTGAACATAATGGATACTCCTCATATATAGGCGCAGAGCCGCCAAATTGATAGAAGGAGCCCCGCCGGACAACCCCGGCGGGGCTCGGACTCAGCCACAGTCGCGGCATCATATATGCGGGCGGAACGTAGGGGCCACCGATGTTAAGAAGTGTCAGCAAGCATAACGAAAGGTAGGGACCCCGTGCGCCCGTTATGTATCACGCGGATGGGCCGCGCGGATACCAAGGGAAGGAGGCGCTAGGCCTGGGCGGCAGCAGAGCTGGGGCCCTGGACCTTTGCCCACGTCTTGAGCGACAGCGTATCGATCTCGATAAAGCCGGCGCTGGCCTTCTCGTCAAACGTGGTGTCGCGGTCGTAGGTAGCCAGGCCGTAGTCGTAGAGGCTGAAGGGGCTCTTGCGGCCGACGACATGGCAGTTGCCCTTAAAGAACTTCAGACGGACAGTGCCGGTCACGAACTTCTGGGTATCGGCCATAAAGGCGTCGAGCGCGTTCTTGAGCGGGCTGTACCACTGGCCGTTGTACACGGCGGTGGCCCAATCCTGCTCGAGCTTGATCTTGGTCTTGAGCAGGTCGCCCTCGACGCAGATGTCCTCGAGCGCCTTGTGGGCGGTGATGAGCGTCAGGGCGCCGGGAACCTCATAGCACTCGCGGCTCTTGAGGCCCACCAGACGATCCTCGACCAGGTCAAGACGGCCAAAGCCGTTGTCGCCCGAAATCTTGTTGAGGGCGATGACGATCTCGGAGAGCTTCATCTTCTTGCCGTCGACGGCGACAGGCTTGCCGGCCTCAAACTCGATCTCGGTATAGGTCGGGGCGTCAGGCGTGTCCTCGGGGTTCTTGGTCATAACCCAAGCGTCATCGAGCGGCTCATTCCAAGGGTCCTCCAGGTGACCGCACTCGATGGCGCGACCCCACAGGTTGTCGTCGATGGAGTAGGGGTTATCGTTGGCACCCTCGGGAACCGGCACGTTGTGGGCGTGGGCATAGGCGACCTCGTCGGGACGGCACTTCAGATCCCACTCGCGCACCGGGGCAATAACCTTGAGCTCAGGGTCGAGGGCCTTGACGGCAGCCTCAAAACGAACCTGGTCGTTGCCCTTGCCGGTGCAGCCGTGGGCGACGTAGGTCGCGCCAAACTCGTGGGCGACCTCAACAAGCTTCTTGGCAAGCAGCGGGCGAGACAGGGCGGAGAGCAGCGGATACTTGTTCTCGTACATGGAGTTTGCTGCGATGGCTTTGGTCAGGAACTCATCGGAGAACTCGTCGCGCAGGTCGAGCACCTGGCAATCGAGAACGCCCAGGTCGAGCGCCTTCTGCTTCTTGGCATCCAGTCCGGTCTCTTCCTGGCCCACGTTGCCGCAGACGCAAACGACATCGAGATTCTTCTCGTCCTGGAGCCATTTGACACATACGGATGTATCAAGACCACCGGAATATGCGAGAACGACTTTTTCCTTGCTCATGGCTGTTTCCTTTCGCCCTTGGTAGCTAGTTAGAACATCGGTCAGTTGCAAGTCATTTCAAGGTCATATACCGTGCAATATCAGGTTAAATAGCAAAAATCAGCACATACATGCCCTAGAAACATGCAGCAATGTCGTGCTAAAACCCAACGACCTCAAAATGACTCTGTTGAGGCAATTCGCCCCATGCGGACAGAGACGATTGTTATCGTCGTCGGGAAATTGCGCGCTGGCGTCGGATGGCATTGTCTACAGTGGTGATGATCGTTACGAACTGCATCTGCCTCTCCTTTCACCTATCGCCGGGCGCAATTCTAATATCGTAAACGGTACCTTTTCCTCGGTAAGCGGTTGTTTTTCCGTCTCCGTTTTCGATGGTCGCTATATTACGCTAAAGTGCCCGCAGCACAAGTGACAAATTCAAATTTCTGAAAAGTTTTTTCATTACTTTGTGAAGCGTGGTGCAAATACGCTCCGTTCCTGCGAAAATACGCCCGACTACGAGTTAATGGTTATAACGTCTGAAACAATCTCGAAACGAAAGGCTCGCTTTTATGCAAACTTACGAATCGGACGCAAATATCGGAAACATTAAGATTCTCGCCGTCGACATGGACAAGACGCTGCTGACCGACGAGCGCGTGCTGCCCCAGGGTCTTGATGAGCGCCTGGACAAGCTCGCCGACGCCGACATCGTATTCTGCCCCGCCAGCGGACGTCCCGCCCCCAAGCTCGAGGAGATGTTCGGGGGCGTCAAGAACCGCCTCGCCTTTTGTCCCGACAACGGAGCGTGCGTGATCTATCGCGGCAGCTATATCTATAAGAGCACTATTGACGTGGAGCTGTATCAGCAGGTCTTGAGCCGTGCCTCGGAGGATCCGCGCGCTGTCCCCGTCCTTTGCTGCTTCGACGAGTTCTACGTGCTTGCCCGCGACCATCAATACCACGACGAGATCAGCGTCTACTACAACACAATCAACTACGTCGACAGCTTTGATGGCATTGATTTCGAGTCCAACAAGATTTCGGTCTTCTTCCCCGGCTACGACGCCGAGCCCGCTTTCCGCGAGACCTATAGCCCCGAGTTCTCGGACAAGCTCTACGTCACCAACGCTGGGCGCGAGTGGATCGACTTTATGAACCTGGGCGTCGACAAGGGCGCCGGCGTCGCTCACCTGTGCGAGCACCTGGGCATCGATATCGCCGACGCCGCCGCCGTGGGCGATACGTACAACGACATCCCCATGCTGGAGCGCGTTGGTCACAGCTTTATCGTGGACAATGCCGAGGAGCATATGAACGCTCATGCCAAGTGGCGCATTCCGAGCAACAACGACGGGGGCGTACTGACGCTCATCGACGCCATCTTGGCGGCTCGTTAACGTGGCTGAATAATTATGGATGAAGGGAGTTCCTTGCTGAAAGGGACTCCCTTCTGGTTTGGCTGCTTTGGACCTGTGGCTGTTTTTCTATTTCGCGTCGGCCCAGGTTATGCCGGTGCTGGCTTCGGCGATTAGGGGGACGCGGAGGTCTACTACGTGTTCCATGACGTCGCGGACCATGGTGGTTAGGCGCTCGACTTCGTCGACGGGGCACTCAAAGTCCAGTTCGTCGTGCACTTGCAGGATCATATGAGCGGCAAAACCCTCTTCTTCCAGGCGGCGGCTTACGCGGGCCATGGCGATCTTGATGATGTCGGCGGCGGTTCCCTGCATGGGATGGTTCATGGCCGTGCGCTCGCCAAAGCCGCGGAGCTGTGGGTTTTTGGCCTTGAGCTCCGGAATATGACGACGGCGGCCGTACATGGTCTCGGCGTAGCCCGTCTGCTTGGCGCGCGCCACCACGTTGTCGAGGAACGTACGCACGCCCGGGTAGGCCTCGTAGTAGCGGTCGATCATGTCGCGCGCCTCGGCCATCGAGATATGCAGCGACTGCGACAGGCCATAGGCCTGCTGACCATACACGATGCCAAAGTTCACGGCCTTGGCGCGACTGCGCAAGTCGGGCGTTACCTCGGACACCGGCACACCAAATACGCGCGCGGCCGTCTCGGCATGGAAGTCCTCGCCCTCGTTAAAGGCGCGCACCAGGTGCTCGTCACCCGAAAGATGCGCCAGCAGGCGCAGCTCAATCTGCGAGTAGTCCACCGCCAAAAAGACGCTGCCCTCGCCTGCCGAAAACGCCGTCTTGACGGTACGACCCAGCTCCGAGCGCGTCGGGATGTTCTGCAGGTTCGGGTCGCTCGAGGACAGACGCCCCGTTGCCGTGATGGTCTGGTTGTACGTGGTGTGCACGCGACCGTCACCACGGCGCAGCGGGCCCAGGGTGTCCAGATAGGTGGACTTGATCTTAGACTTCTCACGCCAATCCAAGATCAGACGCACGATTTCGTGGTCGCGGGCAAGGTCGCTCAGCACCTTGGCGTTGGTCGAATAATAGCCGCGCTTAGTCTTCTTGAGACCCTTGGTCGGAAGGCCCATCACATCAAAGAGCACATGCGACAGCTGCATAGGACTGCCAATATTAAAGGTCTCGTCACCCGCCAGGTCGCGAATACTGCGCTCGACCTCGGTGATCTGGGTCGCCAGACCCTCGGACAGACTGCGCAGGCGATCGGGGTCCACGAGCATGCCCGCGCGCTCCATCTTGGCAAGCACCGGAACGAGCGGCATCTCGATGCCATCGAACACGTTGGCGGCATTCTCGCGGGCCATGCGGTCGCGCAGCGGTGCGACCAGCGCCAGCGTCAAGGCCGCCGTGCGGGCGGCGGGCGCCGGAGCGTCCTCACCGGCATCCTCTGCACCGCGCGCCGCAGGTAGCGCCATCTGCAGATACGTATCGGCAAGATATGCCTCATCGAACTCGGAGCGATCGGAATCCAGCAGGTAGGCAGCGACCACGGTATCGAAGATACGCGTGGAATCGGCAGCGAGCAGATTCATGAGCTCGGGCTCAG
>CABUMZ010000039.1 GCA_902492825.1 uncultured Collinsella sp. | reverse complement strand
CACCGGCGTGGCCAAGGGCGCTGCCGACAAGATTTTGATCAGCGGCCACAATGGCGGCTCGGGTGCCGCTGCGCGCGACTCTATCTGGCACGCCGGTCTGCCGCTGGAGCTTGGCCTTGCCGAGGCCCAGCAGACGCTGCTGCAAAACGGCCTGCGCTCACGCGTGGTGCTCGAAGCCGACGGCAAGCTCATGGACGGCACCGATGTCGCCGTCGCCTGCCTGCTGGGTGCCGAGGAGTTTGGCTTTGCGACCATGCCGCTCATCTCCATGGGCTGCCTTATGCAGCGCGACTGCCAGCAGGATACCTGCCCGGCCGGCATCGCCACGCAAAACTGTCGCCTGCGTCGCGGCTTCCGCGGCAAGCCCGAGCACGTCGAGCACTTTATGCTCTTTGTTGCCGAGCAGCTGCGCGAGGTCATGGCGAGCCTGGGCTTCCGCACCGTCGACGAGATGGTCGGCCATCCCGAGTGCTTGCGCCAGATTGAGGTCCCGGGCAACCGCAAGGCCAACCTGCTCGATCTGTCGCCCGTGCTGGCGAGCGCGACCTGCGAGTTCGGTGCCCACATCCCGGGTGCCGACGGTCGTCACTTCCTGCCGCAGATGGCTGCGGACAGCGAGCTCGAAAAGACGCTCGACTCCACGTTGTTTGTGCCCTATACGGCCGATGCCCGTGCGCACCTGCGTCCGATTCGCTTCCGCGCCGATATCGCCAACGTCAACCGCTGCGTGGGCACCATCTTGGGCAACGCGGTGACCAAGGCGCATCCCGAGGGCCTGCCCGCCGGCTCCATCACCATCGATTGCGATGGTTCGGCCGGTCAGAGCTTTGGCGCCTTCCTGCCGCGCGGCATTACGCTCAACGTGTGCGGCGACGCCAACGACTACTTTGGCAAGGGCCTTTCGGGCGGCGAGGTGTCGGTGCGCCCCAACCCGCATGCGACCTACAAGTTCGACGAGAACATCATCGTGGGCAACGTTGCGTTCTTTGGCGCTACGAGTGGCCGCGGCTTCATTAACGGCCTGGCCGGCCAGCGCTTTGGCGTACGCAACTCCGGTGCCACGGTGGTGGTCGAGGGCTGCGGCAACCATGGCTGCGAGTACATGACGGGAGGTCTGGCGCTCATCCTGGGCGAGGTCGGGCAGAACTTCGCCGCCGGCATGACGGGCGGCGTGGCTTACGTCTTTGACCAGTACGGCACGCTCGATGCCCGTGTGAACCACGAGAGCGTTGAGCTTAAAGCCCCGACGGCCGGTGAGCTGGCGCAGATTCGTGCGCTCGTCCAGGAGCACGTGGACGCGACGCAGAGCCCGCGCGGCATTAAGTTGCTCTACAGCTTTGAGACGATGAGCAAGCACTTTGTGAAGGTCATTCCGACCGAGTACGAGCGCGTGCTGGCGATTGTCGCCGCCGCCGAGGCCGTCGGCAAGACGCATGAGCAGGCCGAGGAGCTGGCGTTTGACATTGTGACCGGTCGCGCCGACGCCGCCGATGTCGCTCGCTTTGATGTGGCGGGTGGTGTCGCTGGCGCTGTGCCCGCCGCCGCCAGCTCTGTTGCTTCGACCAAGAAGGAGGCGTAAGTGCCATGGGTAAGCCCGGTGCTTTTCTTGATATCGATCGCGTGACCCACGAGCTGCGCCCCGTGGAGGAGCGCAGCCGCGATTTCGATCCGCTGTACGTGGAGCTCGACGACGATGCGCGCCGTGCCCAGGCGAGCCGCTGCATGATGTGCGGTGTGGCGTTTTGTCAGATGGGCGCGAGCTTTGGCAAGGCACGTCCGAGCGGCTGTCCGCTGCACAACCTGATTCCCGAGTGGAACGAGCTGGTGTACCGCGGCCGTTGGGACGAGGCTGCCGAGCGCCTGTCACTCACCTCGCCCATGCCCGAGTTCACGAACCGCGTGTGCCCGGCGCTGTGCGAGGCCGCATGCAACCTGGGCTCGGTCGATGGCCAGCCCACGACGATTCATGACAACGAGCGCGCGATCAGCGACCATGAGTGGGCCAACGGCGGTCCGCACCGCTTTGAGCCGGCAGGGGAGGGTGCACCCACGGTTGCCGTGGTGGGTTCCGGTCCCGCTGGTCTGGTGGCAGCATGGGAGCTTGCGCGTCGTGGCGCCCGCGTGACGGTGTTTGAGCGCGACGACCGGCCGGGCGGTCTGCTCATGTACGGCATTCCCAACATGAAGCTCGAGAAGTCCGTGGTCGAGCGTCGCGTGGCGCTCATGCGCGAGCTGGGCATTGTGTTCGAGCTGAGTGCCGACGTGAGCGATTCCAAGGTTACCGCCAAGCTCGACGACTTTGACGCCGTCGTGGTGGCTGCCGGCGCCCGTGCTCCGCGTGGGCTTTCGGCTGCGAACATTGATGCCCCGGGCGTGGTGTATGCCGTGGACTACCTGGCGGCTTCGATCGTCTCGGTGCTCGATGGCGGCGAGCCCGCGGTGAACGCGCGCGGCCTGGACGTTGTGGTCATTGGCGGCGGCGATACCGGTAACGACTGCGTGGGCACAGCGGTACGTCAGGGTGCGCGCAGCGTGCGCCAGTTTGAGTTCTTGCCGGCGGCGCCTGATGCGCGCGCGGCGAGCAACCCCTGGCCGCAGTGGGCCAACGTGAAGAAGACCGATTATGGCCAGCAGGAGGCCATCGCTGCCATGGGCGGCGAGATGCGCGCTTGGGGTGTGGATACGCTCGAGGTACTGTTGGACAAGAAGGGCGCGGCCGCGGGCCTGCGCGTGGTCGATCTGGATTGGTCGGCTGGCAAGCCCGAGCGCATCGCGGGCTCCGAGCACGAGGTGCCGGCCCAGCTGGTGCTCATCGCCTGCGGCTTTACGGGTCCCGAGCATGGCGTGTTCGACGCCGTTGGCGTGCCTGTTGCCACCGCTGGTCGTCCGCTGCCGGTGATGGCTGCCGAGGGCTCGCACCTTGCGGCCCGTGTCGACGGCGTCGCCGCGGGCGCCACACCGGTATACGTGGCCGGCGATGCTCGCAATGGCAGTTCGCTCGTGGTAAGCGCCATGGCCGACGCCCTGGCCTGCGCTGCCGAAGTCGCCGAGGCGCTGGAGCTGTAAAGTAGTCATTTAAGAACGTCCCCAATGACTAGTCATTTTTTGTCTAGTCGTTGGGGACACTCTTTGCGAGCGATTTGCTCGTTTGTCGACGTACGGGTGTTTATTTGTCGACTTCTTGGGCTGTGGTCACCTGTTGTTTCTGTGGTGGCTGTGGGTATCTGGCTCAAAAGGGCGGGTTGGCCGTCTATGTTTACCTGCGGTTTTGTTGCGGTGCGCATTTTCGGTCAAGCTTTTCGTCAAGTGTTTGGTCAGCATCTGGTTTGCAGCCGGAGGCCTATTTTGCCCGCGCTGGTCGTGGCCGACCACCCTCCTCGTAAGCTCAAATTGAGGTCTATCAGTTTGAGGAGGATGCCATGACTGACCACGCTTTAGACCGAGCGCAGCTAGCCGAAGCCGTCGGCAACGATATTGCCGACATAGCCCATTTTTGGATGCTGCGGAAGTTCCAGTTTTTGGAGCCGGCGCGCGAACAGTTCGAGATCATTGTCGACCCGTGGCTCAGCTATTGCACCGAGCCTTCGCAAAACGAAATCATGGCCTACAACATGGCGTTTACCGATTGGCTGCTCTTCGAGCGCTCCTATCGCCATGGCAAGACGCTGCTCGAGCTGTATGTTGACGAGCCGCCGGCATCGCTTTCGCCTGCCTCGCTCAAGCGGCTCGAGCAGGTACGCGACACGCAGTATTTCTCGCGCTTTGGCATTTTGGACAAGGATCCTGCGAACGGCATAGTTGCGCTGAAGGATACGCGCACCGACCGTCGCTTTGATGTCTACGACCCGCATATCGTGCAAAAGGAGCATTGGAGCGACGGCGCGATTGCGGTGCGCCTCGCTTGCGTCGACGATGTCTGGCTGACGGCGGGACAGCTCTATCTGTACGACATCGCGCGCCTGAGTGACACGGCAGTCGATGGGCCGGGTGCGGTGCATCCGGAGGACCTGCAGGATGGCTTTGACACCTCGTGCATCAACTTCTTTTTGCGCCTGGTCCGCGACATCATGGGCGCCCAGGGGCGCTACGTAAAGTCCCTCAACATCTACGAACAAGAATGGGAGTAGGGGATGTGACTGGTGTCGCCCTACAGCCCTGACTTTGTCTCAATCTGTAACGTTTAGCGGCTGTTTGAGCCCGTAACTGTTACAGATTGAGACGGAAGGTTGGCGGCTGTCGAAAGATCTTGTTCTGTAACAACTAGAGGCTCAAAGACTGTCTTCCTGTTACAGATCAAGACATTTGTCAGCGGAGGCAACGGTGACGATGGTCCATTTGTCTGACGTGGTGGTGACGAAAGTGTCTAATACCGTTCTCAAACACAAACATGCGACTCGCAACACGTTGGCGCGGAATAGAATGCTCGCGCGGCTCACGGAGACGGCCAAGCAAGGTGCGCTGCTCGCAACGCATGACAATACCGAGCTCATGTGGCTGCGACGCCATGTTGGAACCGACGATATCGCGGAGCCGGAGCCGTACCTGTTCTGTTTTCAGCATGATTGGGATGCATTGACGCCGGCGGAGCGAGCGCTGAGGACTATCAAAGGGCTTGCGGAATTTCATCCCGATTGGGCGTTTTGGGGCTATGACGCGGCGCTTTTGTGGGGTCTGGAGGTGCCGAATGATCTGCTCGGGCCGCGCTTTCTTGTTAAGACGGGTTGTTCGGTGACGTTGAGCGGCGGGTGCAGGTTGTTGCGTCCGCAGATGGCGGGCGCGCTCGAGCGTGTTGATGGCGTGCGGGTGACGTCGTTTTGGCGCACGGTGGAGGATTGCTTACTGCGTGCGCCGTTCTCCTACGGGTTGGCGATTGCCGATTCTGCACTGCGGGCGAAAGGCGTATCACGTTGGGATTTGTGCGAGCGCCTCCGCGCCGATTGCGAGGGCAGGCGAGGGTATCGCAGGGCACAGGTGATTGCGTCGTATGCGGACGGGCTGTCCGAAAACGGCGGCGAGTCTCGGTTCCGAGCGTTCTTTATTGCGTACGGCTTTCCAGTTCCGGAGCTGCAGGTGGAGTTTCGCGACCCGCTCGATTCGAGCCAGGTGTTTCGCGTCGACTATTTTTGGCGGCTCGAGAACGGGACGTGTGTCATCGGCGAGCTCGACGGGAAGGGAAAGTATACCCTGCAGGATGGTGGGGATCGGGGGTCGGTCGACCCATTCGTGGCAGAACGTCAGCGAGAGTCTCATCTGATGATGCTCGGGCACAAGGTGCTTCGGTTTACGTTTGATGAACTCAAGAACCCGGGGAAGCTGGCTGAAAAGATGAGACTGGCGGGAATTCAACAGCGGGCCGATCTGGCTGAGGAATGGAGACGCCAGTGGTATGGGCGCTGAGAGGTTTTGTCTCGATCTGTAACGTTTAGAAGTTGTTTGAGTTCGTAATTGTTACAGATCGAGACAAACCGGTGAAACGTCGACCGAATGTCTTGATCTGTAACATCAAGGGGCCCAATAACCCTGTACCTGTTACAGATCGAGACATTCCCCTGATGTTGCTGGGGTGGGGCTGCAACGTATTCCGTCCCCCCCACATCCCCTCTTCCCTCCGTTAACCGATATGTCCGCAGCAATCCTGCCGCGCTGGATAATAATGGACAGATGTTCAAGTTTTCTGAGGGGGAGGAGCTCGATATGGCGTCTGCCGATCGTTCCACGTTGTTTATCAATGCGACCGTCCTGGATGGCTCGAAACATATGGAGCCGCAGCCCGATATGGCCGTGGCCGTTGAGCGCGGTGTCATCACGTGGATGGGGCCGAGTGCTGTGGCGCAGGCGCCTGCGGGTGCCGAGGTTATCGACCTGGCAGGTGCGTATCTCATGCCAGGCCTCATCAATATGCATGTGCATCTGTGCGGGTCGGGCAAGCCGGTTTCGGCGGGAGATGCCGGCGCGCTGATGAAGAAGCTCGATAATCCCGTGGGGCGCGCCATCGTGCGCCATATTCTTAAGGGCAGCGCCCAACAACAACTGGCAAGTGGCGTGACCACGGTGCGCGGCGCGGGCGACCCGCTGTTTGCCGATCTTGCCGTGCGCGATGCTATCGATGCCGGCAAGTATCAAGGTCCTCGCCTGGTGGCGCCGGGAACGGGTGTCACGGTGCCGGGCGGCCATGGTGCGGGTTTGTTCGCCCAGGTGGCCAACAGTCCCGCCGAGGCAGCCGAACAGGTGCGCGACCTGTATGCGCGCGGTGCCGACGTCATCAAGCTGTTCGTGACGGGCGGCGTGTTCGACGCTACCGAGGTGGGCGAGCCGGGTGTGCTGCGTATGCCGGTCGAGGTTGCCGCGGCGGCGTGCAAGGCGGCGCACGAGGTGGGCCTGCCGGTTATGGCTCATGTCGAGAGCACCGAAGGCGTGAAGGCCGCGCTTGAGGCCGGCGTCGATACGATCGAGCACGGTGCCCCGATGACTCCCGAGATCTTGGAACTGTACCGCGGCGCCGCGGGCACGCAGCTCGAGGGGCGTGCGCCCAGCGTTACCTGCACTATCAGCCCGGCGCTGCCGTTTGTATTGCTCGACCCGGAAAAGACCCATTCGACCGATACACAAAAGAAGAACGGTGACATCGTGTGCTCGGGCATCATCGAGAGCGCCCGTGCCGCACTGGAAGCTGGCGTTAAGGTGGGCCTTGGCACGGACTCGAGCTGCCCGTTCGTGACGCAGTACGACATGTGGCGTGAGGTGGCCTATTTTGCCAAGTATGTCGGCGTGGGCAACGCTTTCGCGCTGCATACGGCCACGCAGGTCAATGCCGAGCTGCTGGGGCTGGGCGGCGAGACCGGCACAATCGAGTGCGGCAAGGCCGCCGATATTCTGGTGACGCGCGAGAACCCGCTCGATGACCTGTGCGCACTGCGTGATCCGACGCACGTGATGTGTCGCGGTGATCTGGTGCGCAAGCTCAAGGTGAAGCGTATTCCCGAGGTGGACGCCGAGCTCGACACGATTATGGCAATGCCGGCCGAGGCACTGGCCGAGGAGCTCGCCCGCGACGGCGTAGCATAGGTGTGACAAAGGGACGGTCCCTTTGTCATAATAAAAAAGCCGAGGTCTCAACACGAGGCCTCGGCTTTTATTTTGTCCCATGGTATGGCGGCTAGGAGCGCGTCTCCATCTTGGCGCCGCAGTTGCGGCAGTTCACGGTGATCTTTCCCTTGCCCCGGGGCACCCGCATCTGCTGGCCGCAGTTGGGGCACTTAAGGTATGCCGTGGTCTTGCGACCCTTCCACATCTTCTTGGCCGTGCGCTTGGCACGCTCAAAGTCTTCCTTACTGGTGCCGGCTGCGCGTGAGGTGCTAGCCGCTGCAGCGCCGCCGCCCAAGCTGGCGACGAACTTGCCCAAGCCGGGAACATTGGCGGTCGTGGCGACAAAGGCCTCGTTCTCCTTGCGACGTGCATCGATATTTTTGGACAGGCCGCGCAGCACGCCAATCACGATTACGGCGATGGCGATCCAGCTGAGCCACTGGATGCGGGCCATAGATCCGATCATCGCGATGACGATGCCGGCAAAACCCATCACGATGGTGAGCTCATCGGCGCCATTGCGACCCTTCATAAAGTCATTCATGCAAATTGCCTTTCGTTCGATATGCTGCACGCCTTTATACCCGATTTAGAGCAAGGGGGACAGGTTAATCTGCACCAATGTGGTGCAGACATACCTGTCCCCGGAATACCAAGACGGTGCAAACGTACCTGTCCCCAATGCCCCAATTACTTGGAGAGTTTGTCGACGACGCGTTCGATTTCGGCGAGCTTGGCGGCTTTGAGGTCTTCGTCGCCCGATTCGATTGCCGAAGTCACACAGCCCTCGATATGCGCCTTAAGCACGTCGGCGTTAATGCGCGCGAGGAGCGCCTGTGTGGCCATGAGCTGCGTGGAAATATCGACGCAATAGCGGTCCTCCTCGACCATCCGCAAGATGCCGTCGATCTGACCGCGTGCCGTCTTGAGCATGCGGGTCACCGATTTATGGTCTGCCATCATGGCGGGTCCTCGTTTCTGGTCGGGGGTACGTGCGGGTCGTTATGCGGCGGTCACCGAAAGGGCGTGGAACTTCTCGCCGGCGCCCTCGACAGCGGCGGCGAGCTGCTCGGGGGTCACGGTGTCGGCGCACTCCACCTGGACGGTCTGAGTCTCGTGGTCGGCGTCGGCGTCGGTTACGCCCGCAACGTTGAGCAGCGCGGTCTCGACGGTGGCGTCGCAGTGGCCGCACATAAGGCCGGAAGTCTTAATTGTGAAACGCATGGGTATTCCTCTCTGTTGTGTCGGCTTTCCCGGGCACCCGACCTTGACCTTCAAGCCGTCGCTCGCGTACCAAAGTACGCGTCGCTCCTCTTTCAGGTCAATCTCGGGCACCTGGAAAACCCGTTCTAAATGGACTTAATGGTGATCCTATTTTGCCACTTTGGGCTTAAAGGATTTTAGGCGCAGAGCGTTGCTCACGACACATACGCTCGACAGGCTCATGGCCGCGGCGCCAAACATCGGCGAGAGTTGCCATCCGGTGAGCGGGAAGAACACGCCCGCGGCGAGCGGAATGCCGATGCCGTTGTAGAACAGCGCCCAGAACAGGTCCTGCTTGATGTTGCGGATTGTGGCACGTGACAGCTCGATGGCACGGGCGACGTCCATGAGGTCGCTGTGCATGAGAACCACATCTGCCCCTTCTTTGGCGATGTCGGCGCCGGTACCGATGGCAAGGCCCACGTCGGCGCGCGCCAGGGCGGGGGAGTCGTTGATGCCGTCGCCCACCATGGCGACCTTGCCGCCCGCGTCCTGCAGTTCGCGCACATGGCGTTCCTTGTCGGCGGGGAGGACGTCGGCGATGACTTGCTCGCTGCTCAGTCCCACGCGGCGGGCGATTGCTTCGGCGGTGACGCGGTTGTCGCCGGTGAGCATGCGCACGTCGACGCCAAGCGAGCGCAATGCGGCGATGGCCTCGGCGCTCGTCTCCTTGACCTCGTCAGCTACGGCAATGGTGCCGGCAAGCTCGCCGTTCTTGGCAAAGAACAGCGGCGTCTTGCCCTCGGCGGCAAATTGCTCGGCAAGACCCGCGGGCACGGTAACGCCCAGCTCGTCCATCAGGCGTACGTTGCCGGCTGCAATGGCGTTTTGCCCCTCGTGCGCCGTAACGCCACGACCGGGCACGGCAGTAAAGTCTTCGACCATGCGCGCGACGATCCCGCGTGTCTCGCACTCGGCCATAATCGCCTCGGCCAGCGGGTGCTCGCTCGAGCGCTCCAACGCGGCGGCCAACTTGAGCAGCGCCTTTTCGCTCATGGCTGGCGAGCCGTCAGCGCGCGTGGCTACCACGATATCGGTCACGGCAGGCTTGCCGCGGGTGACTGTGCCCGTCTTATCGAGCACCACGGTGCCCACGCTGCGCAGGTTCTCCAGCGCCTCGGCGCTCTTAAACAGAATGCCCATTTCGGCGCCCTTGCCGGTGCCCACCATAATGGCGACGGGCGTGGCCAGACCCAATGCGCACGGACAGCTGATCACCAGCACGGCCACGGCGGAGGTGAGCGCCTCGTTTATGCTGCCGGTCAGTGCCATCCACACCGCAAAGGTCACGGCCGAAATCACGAACACCACGGGCACGAACACACCGGCGACCTTATCGGCCATGCGGGCAATGGGCGCCTTGGTGGCGTTGGCGTCCTCGACGAGCTGGATAATCTTGGCAAGCGATGTTTCGTCGCCCACGCGTGTGGCACGGAAGATAAACGAGCCGGTGCGGTTGACGGTGGCGGCGTTGACGGTGTCGCCGGCGGTCTTTTCCACGGGGATGGACTCGCCGGTGAGCGCGCTCTCGTCCACGGCCGAGCTGCCTTCGAGCACCACGCCATCGACGGGGATGGACTCGCCGGGACGCACGCGCAGGACCTGGCAGGGAAGGATGCTGTCGACGCCGACCGTGGTCTCGCTGCCGTCCTCTGCCACGACGGTCGCAGTCTTGGGCGCCAGGTCGATGAGCGCCTCGATGGCGCTGCCGGTTTTGGACTTGCTGCGCGTCTCGAGGTATTTGCCCACGGTGACGAGCGACAGGATGGTGCCGGCGCTCTCAAAATACAGATTGTCCATGCCCGTCATCATTGCCTCGTGCACCTGACCTGTGGCCAGCTGGTCGGCCATGATGAACATGGCGTAGAGCGACCAGGCGATGGAGGCGGTGGCGCCCACGGCAATAAGGGCGTCCATGGTGGGCGCGCCATGCGCGAGCGATTTAAACCCGTTTATAAAGTACGCGTCGTTGACATAGACGATGGGGATGAGCAGGACGAGCTCGGTGAGGGCGAGCGTCATGCTGTGGGTATGGTCGGTGAAAATGCCGGGCAGCGGCCAGCCGAGCATGTGTCCCATGCCTATGTAGAACAGTGGGACGAGGAAAACGATCGAGATGATGAGGCGGGCGCGCATGGCAGAGCCGGCGGCCTCCAATTTTTTGGTGGGCGACTCCATGTGGGCGGCGACGGACCTGGCTTGCGTGCTGCCGTTTGAGCCGGCGGCACCGGTGCTCGCATCGACGAGTGAGGCCGAGTAACCCGCGCGGTCGACGGCGGTGCAGATATCGTCGGGGGAGACCTGCGCTGGGTCGTAGTCGACCATCATGGAACCGGCGAGTAGGTTGACCGCGACGCTTTGGACGCCGTCGAGTTTGCTTACGGCGCGGTCCACGTGCGCCTGGCAGGCGGCGCATGTCATGCCGCCCACGTCGAACTTATCTTGAGCCATGGCTTCTCCTTTCTGTGGCGTGGTGTTGGAAATGTTAACCTGCCGATACTATACACCCATACCCCCTAGGGGTGTCTAGTACGGAAATAATATATGACATTTCGTTACAGATGAGGGTGGTTGGTTGGCCGATGGACCGTCCCAACCAATCATCTCAATCTGTAACATCTAGAGAGGTTTTTGACCCCTTACTGTTACAGATTGAGATGTTGTCTCGCGGGGCTGGGGTTTGTCTCGTTCTGTAACATTTAGACCGGTTTTTGGGTTCTAACTGTTACAGATCGAGACAATTGCCGGGGAGGGGTCCCGTTGCGGCAAGACGCCCGCCGCCTAGATACAGAACCCGGGAATCACGCAGGTTCGCTTGTTTGGCTTTTCCGCGGGCGTTGCGTACGTAAAGACGTCGCCGTCGTGCCCCACGCGGTTCATATAGAGCGTGCCTTCGCTCTCCGATGTGTCGGGGCTTACCGTGCGCTCCCACCAACAGGTGTCCTTGCCCTTCCACTGGCGGACCATCGTCTCGTTCGTGGAATACGGGCTCACCTTGAGCTCGCGGAAGAGCTGATACTCCTTGCCCTCGCCGTTGTAGATGTCTGCCAGGTAGTGATAGTCCTCGGCAAACGAATCGGGCGGTTGCGTACCGCACAGCTCGACCATGGCGGGCAGCCAAAGGGTTGCGGGCAACTCGCTCAGGCACGATGCGCCGTTGGCGGCGCCCACATTGTTCGAGACCTTCTTGACCCCTTTAATGAGCGCGCGCAACTCGTTGGGCAGCAGCTTAAGGCCGTCGCCGTTGAGCCATTCCCGCAGCTCGCAATCTGCCCAGCCGGCGCTCGGCGGTTCAGCCGCAGCGTTGCGCTCGGCAATACCCGCGTCGAACATAAACGTCAGTCCGGCCTTGCCCGTCCCGTCCGGAAGCTCATCGTGGCGGATGCCCACAAGCTGCGCGCCAACCTGCAGCCCGTTGGTGAGCGTGACACGCTTGGTACACGGATAGGGGATATGCCCATCGGCATCGAGCAGATGATAGCGCTTGGCAATCTCGCGTGCCTCGCTACGGGTCTCGGCGGCCTTAATCTTGAGCGAAATCTCCTGCAGCTGATCCCAGGCGTAGTCGTCAAGTGAACCGCGGATGCCGTCCAGGTAGTCGGGGATGCCAAAGCCATGGGTTGCCGCCCCGATAACGCCAAGCCCCGCAACGGCTGCGACAACGCCACCGATAATAAAGCGGCGACGGGTCATGGCATCGTGCCGGGCCTGCTCCAGGATCTCTCGCGCTCGCTCGCCGGCGACATCGACCTTAAGGTGCGTACCGGAGTCGATGTCAATTGCGGCGTCACTGCCCGCGCCCTCGCGGCCCTCGGATTCGGCATCGGTGAGGTATGCCGAGAGCACCTCGAGCATCTGCTGCTCGGTGGGACGATCGCACTGCTCGACTGAGAGACCCTTCATGATGATTTGGACGAGCGCTTCATCGCCCTCGCAGCGCGGCTCGAGCGGTGCCGGCTTGGTCTTGGTCTTTACGAGATAGAACGAGCCGGTTGCAGCGGCGTCCGTCGACTCAAAGTCAAACGGTTTGCGACCGCTGTAGAGCTGGTACAGAATGCTCGAAAGCGCATAGACGTCGATTGCCGGCGAACGGCGAAGGGCCGCGATGCCTTCGATATCCTGCGTGAGCATCTCGGGCGCGGCGTATGCGGGCGTGGCAAAGCGCCAGATGTCGGCGCGTCGGGTGATCGTGTCGTCGCCGAGAGCCATGGTCGCGGAGCCCATGTCGATGAGGCAGGGGTCAAAGGAGCGATCGGCGATCTGCTGCTCGAGCGTTCGGCTGGTGGTGCGGAACATAATATTGGCAGGCGAAAGGTCGCGATGGACGACCGGATTCACGAGGCCTTGGGTCATCAAGAGTGCGCGAAGCACGGCGTTTCCGACGGCGGCGACCATCTGGGTGGTCAGCCCGCCCGAGGCATCGTGCGGAAGCAAGGGCAGCGCCTGCTTGAGCGAGGTTCCCTCGACCCACTCCATGAGGATGAGCGGGTCGTCCTCACAAGAGCCGTAGCCATAGACGCGCGGAAATCCGCGCAGGTGCGAGACAGTGCACAAGTGACGGTACTCTTCGAACAGCGCGGCGGTGTTTGCCAGGTGCGCGGCCGATTGCTCGGCGGAGCGGTCGGGGGCTTGGCCGGAAAGGACGGCGGTGTCCTTGAGTAGCTTGACGGCAAAGACCTCGCCGCTCGTGTTGGTCGCGCGCAGCACGTGCCCGATGTTGCCGTTGTTGCGGTGGGCCGTCTGGAGAATAAGCGTCATAAACCGACGCTTGGCGTCGCCCTCGGCGCTGGGATCGACCGCCACGGCGGTGTCGAACGTATCGAGACGGATGAGTTTGTCGCCATAGGCGCTATCGGTAGTATCCATGGCGTTCCTTTGTCTGGCATGGGTTGCCGCACGTATACGCGAGCAGTGCGGATATCGGTAAAGTACCATGATAGCCGCACTGCCCACGTATACCGCTGAGCATTGTCGTTTACGACGCAGAAGGTAGAAGACGTAAGACGGACGGCGACCGTCTTCCGATCGCCGTCCGTGCTAGTCCACAATGACAAGGAATGTCGTGTAGAGACCCAGATGGAGCCTGTCGCTGTTGGCTATTTCCACCGGGGGATAGATCTTGCCAGGCTCGCGTTGGTCGCGCGGCGGCTCAATCACAATATCGTCGTCACCCGCGCCCGATTCGAGCACTGTGCCGTTGGTCGATCCAAGGCCCTGGGCGTACCAGTGCTCACCCTCGAGCCAAATACGAAGATGCTCGCGCGAGGCGTCGGCGCCTACATC
>CABUMZ010000038.1 GCA_902492825.1 uncultured Collinsella sp. | reverse complement strand
TCGACCGCGGTGACATGGAGGGCGCCATCAAGTGGGCCGAGACCTTCCGTGACACCTTCGACCCCGGCGACTTTTACATCGAGATCCAGGAACACGGCATCACCACCGACAACGGCCTGACCGACGAGCAGATGGACCGTAAGCTCATCGATATCGCCAAGCAGGTGGGCGTCAAGGTTATCGCTACCAACGACTTCCACTACCTGCGCCGCGAGGATGCGCCCGTGCAGGACGTCATCATGTGCATTGGCATGAACGCCAAGGTCGACGACCCCAACCGCATGCGCATGACCGGCTCGGAGTTTTACATGAAGACCGAGGAGGAGATGCGGGCGATGTTCCCGTATTGCCCCGAGGCCTGCGACAACACGCTCGAGATCGCCGACAAGTGCTACGTTGAGCTGGACTGGGACTCCATCATCCTGCCGCGCTTCCCGCTGCTCGACCCCGGCGAGACGCACGAGAGCCAGTTCCGCCGCGAGTGCGAGAAGGGCCTGCGCCAGCACTACGGTGACGACTGGGCCACGCGCGAGATCGGCGGCGTCAACATCAAAGAGCGCTTTGAGTACGAATACAAGGTCATTTGCGACAAGGGTTTTGCCGCCTACTTCTTGATCGTTGCCGAGTATGTGCAATGGGCCAAGGATAACGGCATCGGCGTCGGTCCCGGCCGTGGCTCGGCAGCCGGCGCTATCGTCGCCTATGCCATGAACATCACCGCGTTCGACCCGCTCGAAAACGGCCTGATGTTCGAGAGGTTCCTGTCTCCGCAGCGTACCGAGATGCCCGATATCGATATGGACTTCGACGACGAGCGGCGCCTCGAGGTCGTGGAGCACGTTCGCCAGCTCTACGGCCCCGAGAAGGTCACCCACGTCATCACCTACTCGACCATCAAGGCCAAGCAGGCCATCAACGACGCCGCGCGCGTCTTGGACTACCCGGTCTACATGGGCCAGCGCCTGTCCAAGATGGTCTCGAGCGACCCCAAGGTCAAGCTCAAGCAGGTACTCGAAAAACAACCCGGCAAAGAGGATCTGTTTAACCCAGATTTTGCCGAGGCATATAAAAAGGACGACGACGCCCGCCGCATCATCGACACGGCGCTCTCGATCGAGGGCCTCACCCGTGGCGAGGGCGTGCACGCGTGCGCCGTTTTGATTTGCCGTGACCCCGTCAACGAGCACGTGCCCACCAAGCTCGACACCAAGGGCGGCGTCGAGATTACCCAGTACGAGGGCCATACCGTTGCCGACATGGGCCTGCTCAAGATGGACTTCCTGGGCCTGCGCACGCTGACGGTTATCTCCAAGGCCAAGGCAAACATCAAAAAGAACTTCGGCATCGACATCAAAGAGGAAGAGATCCCCTTTGACGACCCCGAGATCTTTAAGCTCATGGGCTCCGGTCACACCGCCGGCGTCTTCCAGGTCGAGTCCGCCGGCATGACGGCCACGATTAAGAACATGAAGCCCACCGAGTACAAGCACGTCGTGGCATTGATCGCTCTGTACCGCCCGGGCCCGCTGGGCGCCGGCATGGTTTCGTCCTACATCAACCGTATGAACGGTAAGGAGCCGGCCGTCTCCTACGACGACCGTCTGGACGACATCCTGGGCGAAACCTACGGCACCATGGTCTACCAGGAGCAGGTTATGCTCATCTCCGTCGAGATGTGCGGCTTCTCCAAGGGCGAATCGGACTCGCGTATCCGTAAGCCCGTGGCTAAGAAGAAGATCAAGCTGCTCACGTCGACGGTGCTCCACTGGGAGGATGGCTCGGACGAGACCACCTACGACCACTGGATGAACGGCGCCATCAAGAACAACTACACGCGCGAGGTTGCCCAGAAGATTTGGGACGATGTTCTCGAGTTCGCGTCCTATGCCTTCAACAAGTCGCACTCCGCCGGCTACGCCATCCTGGTTATGCAGACGGCATGGCTCAAGGCGCACTATCCGCACGAGTACATGGCGGCCGTCCTGACGTCCTACACGGGCAAGACCGACAAGATCGTGCACTACGTCTCGGCATGCCGTCACGACGGCATCCCCGTGCTTTCGCCAGATGTCAACGAGTCCGGTACCGAGTTCACGGCTACCAAGGAGGGCGTGCGCTTTGGTCTGGCCGGCATCCGCGGCGTGGGCACCGGCGTGGCGCAGGCGATTATCGCCGAGCGCGAGGCGGGCGGTCCGTTTAAGACGCTGCACGACTTTGTCGAGCGCGTGGACTCGAGCCAGGCCAACCGTCGCGTGATCGAATCGCTGATCAAGGCAGGCGCCTTCGACTCCACGGGGTATCCGCGTCGCCAGATGATGCACTTTGTGGACAAGAACAACCCCGAGAACATCATCGATGCCGCCGTAAAGCGCCAGAAGGACCGCGCGAGCGGCCAGACCTCGTTCTTCGATATGTTTGGTGACGTTGAGGGCTCGGGCTTTGAGGTGAGCGTGCCCGATCCGGATGGCCAGGAATGGGACCGCCACCTTAAGCTGAGCCAGGAGAAGGAGGTTCTGGGCATCTATGTCTCGGACCACCCGCTGCGCCCGTTTGAGTATGCGCTCAGTAAGGCGCGCGACTTCTCGTTCTCGCAGATCGATACCGGCTACGAGGTGCAAAACCCCACGGGCGGCACCATCAACCAGGAGATTCCCGAGGGCAAGGCGCTGTGGTGGGCCGGCATGGTCTCGAGCGTGTCCAAGCGCGTGACCAAAAACGGCGACCCCATGGGCATCGTGCAGCTCGAGGACATGGAAGGCGAGGCCACCGTCGTGGTGTTCCCCAAGACCTACAAGGAGGCCGAGGGGTATCTGTACGGCGAGGTCGATCCCGAGACCGGTGTGCAGCTGTCCGACGCGTTTGTGCGCATTAAGGGCAAACTCGAGCGCTCGGACCGCGGTGACCAGATCATCGCGCAGGAGATCGTGCCGCTCGAGCTCAACGAGGAGAACAACAAGCCCAAGGTGTTTGAGGTCATGGTGCCCAACAGCCGCTTTAGCCAGGGCAACATGGCGCGTCTTGCCACGGTGCTCACCACCAACCCGGGCGGCGACCGTGTGGAGATCTTTATCGAGCAGGTGGACGGGCGCGTGCTGCGTGCCGAGGTACCTGCTAAGGTCAACGCGCGCTCGATTCCGCTGCTGGCCGAGGCCAAGGCCATCGTGGGTAACCAGGGCCGCGTGACGGCGGTCTAAGGGCGACCTTGCTGGTCCGCGTGAGATTGGAGGAAGTGATGGCACAGGGGACGTTTGTGCAGGCGCTCCGGAAAGAGGCGGCGCTGAGCGGCACCTTTATGAAGGGGCGTTCGCTCATGCTCAACGGCGCCGTGCTGTCGATTGAGGACAGCGGCTCGCGCTTCTCCAAAAACGTGACGGTTGAGGGTGCAGTGCGCGGCTCGCTCGGCGACCTGTACAAGACGCACGTGGCGCTCGACATGGACGAGCACGAGGTGATCGACTACGACTGCGATTGCCCCGCTGCCTATCGCTACCCCGGCATGTGCAAGCACGCCATCGCCACGGCGCTTGCGTACCTGGACGCCAGCGGCACCGAGCCCGTCGAGGGGCTGCGCACGCCGGTTCGCACGTTTACGGCGCAGCCGAAACAGCCCGCGCGCACCGCGCCCAAAGCACCGGCGGTCAACCCTAACTTTCCCTTCCCGGCGCCCGTCCCCACGAGCCCGAGCCTCATGAAGGCGCTCTCCGATCTTTCGGACGCGCGCATGGATGAGTTGGCGGGCATGCGCCGCAAGCTCGCCGGCACTGTCGACCCCGATGCCCCCAAGGCGGTGCTGGAGCCCTCGCTGGTGCCGTACTACAATCCGCTGTTTGCCGACCGATTTAGCTGGGCGCTCGAGCTTCGCATTCGCTGCGGCTCGGTGTCCTACGTGGTCAAGGACATCGACGGCATGGCCGCCGCCTACGTGCGCGGCGGCACGTTCTCGTACGGCAAGAAGCTCACATTCCTCCATACGCCCGAGGCCTTTGACGAGGTTTCGGTGCGTCTGCTCGACCTTGTTGTGGCAACGGTTGTGTATCTGAGCGACATCACGAGTTCGCGTTCGGCGTCGTACGATTTTGCACGCAGCGGCTTTGTCGCCGAGCGTCAACTGCCGCTGTCCGAGCATGACATCGTATACATGCTGGACTTGCTGCGTGGCCGGACCATTTCCTTTGGGCCCGCCTGGTCGCGGGGAACGACGACGCATCGTTCCTACGAGGTAGCGGTTGAGTTGTCGCCGGTGGGGGAGGACGAGGCCTCGGCAAAACAGCCGCCGCTCCTTGCCGCCAAGATCGCGCCGGCGGCCGGTGGCAGCTACGACCTGCGTCTGCCCGCCGATATGTACTGCTTTGTCTCGGGCGACGTTGCCTATCTGGTCGACACGCACCGCGCGCGCCGCGCCGATGCGGCGTTTGCCCAGCATGCCGCACCGTTTCTGTCGCGTCTGCTGCCCTGTCGCACGCCGGTCCATATCGCCGCCGAACAGGTGGGCGAATTCTGCCGCATGGCGCTGCCCGTGCTGCGCGAATACACTGACCTCACCGCTCCCGCCGTGCTCGACACCGTGGCGCCCGAGCCGAGCTTTGCCATGGCAATCGGTGTCGACGATGGGCTTGTGACCTGCAAGATTACGGTTAGCTACGGCGATTGGTCGGCAGATCTCTTTAGCCTGGGTGCCCCGGGCAGCCCCTTCGAAGAACAGCGCCCGGGCGTGCCGCCGCGCGACGAGATAGCAGAGTTTCGCGTTATGGACACGGCGGCCCTGTATTTCGACTTTTACGAGGGCGGCCTGGCGTTTGAGGAGCGCGACGACGAGAGCCTGTTCTGCCTGCTCACCGAGGGCCTGTCTGCCCTGTCCGAGCTGGGCGAGGTCATGCTCAGCGACCGCCTACGCCAGATCTCGGTCCGCCCTGCGCCCAAGCTTTCGGTGCGCGCGACCGTCAAGAGCAACCTGCTCGATGTCGAACTGGGCGCGAGCGGTCTTTCAGCGGCAGATCTTGCCATCTATCTGGACTCATACAAGCGCCATCAGACGTTTGCGCGCCTGACGTCCGGCGACATCGTGCGCCTGGACGAGGGTGCCCGTGCCGCGTTTGGCCTTGCCGAGGACCTGGGCGTCGATGCTGTCGACCTGCTCGACGGCGTGTCGCTTCCCGCGTCGAGCACCCTGTTTGTCGATAGCATGCTTGCACGCACGCCCGCGCTCGAAGCCGATCGCGACGCTGCGTTCCGTCGCACCGTCGAGCGCTTGGATACGCTCGGCAAGATGGACTTTACGGTGCCGGCATCTCTCAAGGCCACACTGCGCGGCTATCAGGTCGACGGCTACCAGTGGCTCGGCTCGCTCGAGCACCTGGGCCTCGGCGGCATCTTGGCCGACGATATGGGCCTGGGCAAAACACTGCAGATGATCGCGCATATCCTGGCGCGCGTGGAGGCGGGGGACACTAAGCCCACGCTTGTGGTGTGCCCTGCGTCGCTTGTGTACAACTGGACTGCCGAGCTGGAGCGCTTTGCGCCTTCGCTCGACGTGTGCGCCATCGTGGGTGCCAAGGCGCAGCGCCGCGTGCAGATAGTCGGCGCCGACAAGCATAACGTGGTCGTGACATCGTATGACCTCATGCGCCGCGATATCGACGAGTATGCCGAGCAGGACTTTGCCCGCGTTGTGCTCGACGAGGCCCAGTACATTAAAAACCCGCTCACGCAGGTAGCGCGCGCCGCCAAGCGCCTGCCGGCCGGTGTGCGCTTTGCCCTGACGGGCACGCCCATCGAAAACCGCCTGTCCGAGCTCTGGAGCATCTTCGACTTTTTGATGCCGGGCCTGCTTGGCACGCGTGAGTCGTTTGCCAAGCGCTTCGAAAGCCCGGTCGAGCACGCCGAGGGTGACAGCGCCGCTCGTCTGCAGGCGCTCGTGTCGCCGTTTGTGCTGCGCCGTGTTAAGGAAGACGTGGTGGCCGACCTGCCCGAGAAGATCGAGGACACCGTCATGGCGCAGCTCACCGGCGAGCAGCGCAAGCTCTACCTGGCCAACCAGGACCGCATCGCCCAGCAGGTGCAGCATCGTGAGGCATCCGAGTTTAAGAAAGACAAGCTCAAGGTGCTCGCCGAGCTCACCAAGCTGCGCCAGATCTGCTGCGACCCGCATCTACACTACGAGGACTACAAGGCGGGGAGCGCCAAGCTCGACGCTTGCATGGAGCTCGTGCACGGCGCGCTCGACGGCGGGCACCACATTCTGCTGTTCAGCCAGTTCACGGGCATGCTCGATGTCATTGGCAAGCGCCTGGCCAAGGAGGACATCGGCTTTCTTAAGCTCACGGGCGCTTCGTCCAAGGAGAGCCGCGCCAAGATGGTCGCGCAGTTCCAAGCGGGCGAGGTGCCGGTCTTTTTGATTTCGCTCAAGGCGGGCGGCGTGGGCCTCAACCTGACGGCGGCCGACGTGGTCATCCACTACGACCCGTGGTGGAACGTGGCCGCGCAGGACCAGGCGACTGACCGCGCACATCGTATTGGCCAGCAGCATACCGTGACCGTGTACAAGCTCATCGCCAAGGACACGATCGAGGAGCGCATCATGCAGATGCAGGAGTCCAAACGCGACCTGGTCAACAGCGTGCTTGGCGGCGACGGCATCTCCTCGGCACTGTTTACCCGCGAGGATGTTCTGGCGCTGCTCGGCGGCGACGGACGCTAGCTGCGCAGATGGCAACCGGGGCTGTTGAGACGGCTCCGGGTTGCCGGCGCGCTCTGACCCCGGGCGCTAGCCTCGCTCGTTATGTGTTCATTTGCGATGCCGTGGATGGTTCGCCTGCCTTTGGGCATAAGAACCTCAAGAACATCGGCACATCAGCAAAGGAGATCATCATGGCGAAATTCTTTAAGGACCCCGACGGCAAGCTCATTGCCGCCCTTGGCAACGACGTTGCAACCCCTGCCGGCTGCACGGAGCTGACCGCGAACACCGAGGATGCGGCGCACGAGAAGCACGTGCCGGTCGTTGAGAGCGAGCGCGACGGTCACGTGATCCGTGCGCGCGTGGGCTCGGTCGAGCATCCTATGGTGCCCGAGCACTACATCGAGTGGATCGCCCTTGAGGCCGAGGGCCGTCTGGAGGTCCATTACCTCCAGCCCGGCATGAAGCCCGCGACGTTTTTTGCCGGCGGTTCCAAGACCGGTACCGTCTATGCCTATTGCAACCTGCACGGGTTGTGGTCCGCGACGTTCTAGGAGCGCGCCCCCGCTCGGGGTATCATAGCTAGCATATGCACATGCAAGCGCCGACTGCATCTTGTGGCCGGCGCTTTTACTACGACAACGATGGTTTACGACGGAAAGGGCTGAGCCATGAAGCTCGCACTTGCACAGATCGATATGCGCCTGGGTGATATTGAGGGCATCTGCGGTCGCATCGAGGACCAGGCGCGCCTGGCCCACGAGCGCGGTGCGCGCGTGCTGTGCGTGCCGGCTCCGCTCTTTATGGGAGCCCTGCCCGGCGGCCTGGTGGGCGCTGCCGACTTTGAGCACGACATGCTTGCCGGCTTGACCGGCGTCGCCGAGCGTATCCAAGAGCTCGATATGATCTGCATCGTGCCCGCAGCGGTTTCGTTTGAGGGCCAGCCCCTGCTCGACTATATGATGCTCAAGGACGGTCGTGTGGTGCCGGCCCGTTCGAGCATTGCCCTGCAGCGCGGTGGGAACGGCGATGCCCGTTGGGCGCCGCCAGTCTTCGATGTGGACGGCGTGCGTATCGCCGTGATCTTCGACTTGGACCGCGAGCTCGAGATGCTGCCGACCGGCGTCGACCTCATCGCCTATTTTCAGTTCAACGCGTTTGATATGACCGACCGCGAGACCGCCGCGATCGCCGCCGTGCGCAGCGGAGCCTACCGCAAGATCGCCTCCAAGCGCAGCGTATGGTTTGCCTGCATGGCGCCGGTCGGTGCCTATGACGAGTCGGTGTATACCGGCGGCTCGTTTGTGCTCGACGACTGCGGCCGCGTGGTGGCCCAGGCGCCGTGCTTTGAGGAGAGCCTGCTGGTTCAGGAGATCCAGCGCGGTGTGATGCTCGATGCCTTGGAGGACCACGAGCTGCCCGAGTTTCGTTCCGAGGAGTGGTTGTGGCAGGCGCTGGTGCTCGCTGTGCGCGATAACGCCCGCGCCCGCGGTACGTCGCGCGCCGTGGTGGCGCTCGAGGGCGATCTGCCGTCGTCTTTGCTTGCGGCGCTGGCTGTCGATGCATTGGGCTCGCGCAACGTGATCGGCCTGGTGTTGGACCGCAACCGCATCTTTACGCCGGCGCAGGAAGAGGCCGAGGCCGCCCGTTGTGCCGCCGTTCGCGCGATTGCCGAGCGCCTGCATATTCGCACGGTTGAGCGCGATGCGCCGGATGCGGCGCGCGTACTCGACCGCGATGTGTCGGCGGGCGATGCCGAGCGTCTGCGCTCTCGCACGCTGGGCCTTATGCTGGAGGATACGGCGCTCGAGCTGGGTGCGATGGCGTTGAGCCCGCTGTCCAAAACTGAGTACGCGCTGGCGGCGCCCGCGCTTTGCGGTGGCTACCAGGGCGATTATGCGCCCTTTGGCGATGTGTATCTGTCGACCCTCGAGTTTGTGGCGCGCGTGCGCAACCGCACGTCTGCCGTGGTGCCGCAGGAGCTCGTGACGCTCAACGCGGTGGAAGATTACATGGAGCGCGTGCTGGCGCAAGCGCTCTCGACGCTTGACGGTCCGGTCGACATGCTCGATCGCGCGGCGCAGCTGCTCGGTGGGCTCGAGCCGGGCGAGGTCGATGGCACGCTCGAGGCGCACGTCGACCGCAGCCGTCCCTTCGACGACATCCCGATGGCCGCCGGCAAGCCCGAGGCCTGCTCGCTGCTGCTGACGCTTGTGCGCCAGGGTGAGGCTGCTCGTCGCATGCTGCCGACGGCGCCGATCGTCTCGGCCCGTTCGTTTGCCGAGCGTGCCTGGCCGTACATGCTCGCATGGTCCGACCTGGGGCTGAGCGGCAAGGAACGCATGACGGTCGATGCGCTGGCGCGCGCTGAGGTGAACCGTTTTGCCGACGAGGATACAAGCGAGCGCATGCGTGGCGAGATGATGGGCATATTGGGTGACCTGTTGGGTATTTCGCCCGAGCAGATGGAAGAGCTGCGCTCCGAGGACGGCCAGCGCCGCCTGCACGAGGGCATGAAAAAGTTTGAGGGCGAGGTCCAGGACGCCATCGATAAGATGATGGGCGGCCAGAGTGGCCCGCAGGGTGGGCCCCAGGGCACGCCGATGCCGCAACCGCCGATGGATCCCCGACAGTTCCCATTCTTTAGCCAAAACTAACTATGGGAAGGGATTCGCTCCCAACCCCGATTCTTCAACTAAGCACCTTGGCCCTGTTGTGTTATTCTAGAACAGACGTTCGTGAATAGTGCGCGGGGCCTTGCCTTGTGCTTGGCAAAAGACGAGGGGAGGCTGGCTTGGTTATCTTGGGCATTGACCCCGGTTTGGCTCATACGGGTTGGGGGATTATCGAGGAGCGGCGTGGCGAGGTTCGCTGCCGTGCCTATGGCTGCATCGAGACCAGTGCCGGAAGTCCGCTCGCGGTGCGCCTGTCGCATATCGCCCGCGACCTCAAGGGCGTTGTCGAACGCTATCGTCCCGATACCGCTGCTATCGAGAGCATTTACTTTGGTGCCAACGTTCGCTCGGCCATCCCTACGGCGCATGCCCGCGGTGCTGCACTCGTAGCGCTTTCGGAATGCGCGCTCGAGATTGGCGAGTACACGCCCATGCAGATCAAACAGGCTGTGGTGGGCACCGGCGCCGCGGACAAGCGGCAGGTCGCCTACATGGTACGCACGCTAACACAGCTCGACCACGACCCGCATCCCGACCATGCCGCCGATGCCCTGGCCTGTGCCATCTGCCACGTTAACCTCAGCCGCACCCGGGCGCTTACCGGCGGCGAGTTCTATCAACAGAGAGGAACCGGATACTGATGATCTCCCAGCTCCATGGAACGCTTGTCGAGGCCACGATGAGCTCTGCTGTCGTCGATGTGTCGGGCGTTGGCTTTGAGCTCGGCATCTCGGGCAGCACTGCGGCCACGTTGCCGACGCCCGGCGGCGAGGTCCGCCTCTACACGCGTATGCAGGTGCGCGAGGATGCCATGACACTTTTCGGTTTTTCCTCTAAGGATGAGCGCACGATGTTCGATCGACTCGTGTCCGTCTCGGGCGTTGGCCCGCGCTTGGCGCTCGCCGTGCTTTCCACTTATACCGTGGGGCAGCTGTATTCGCTGGTGATGGCCGAGGACGACAAGGGCATGGCCAAGGTACCCGGTGTGGGCAAAAAGACAGCTCAGCGCCTCATCTTGGAGCTCAAGAGCACCTTTGCCAAGGACAAGGGCTTTGTGCCGGTCGACGTGATTCCCGGACAGGTTGCGATGCCCGTGCCCGCTGCCGCTCCCTCGGTGATCGATGATGCCCGTGCGGCGCTCCTTTCCATGGGCTTTAGCCCGCAGGAGACCGATGTTGCCCTGAGCGGGTATGATGGGCAGAATATGCGTGTCGAGGATCTGCTCGGCGCGGCGCTTAAGCGACTCGGAATGGATGCGTGATGTGGGAAGCCGATGACTCTCAGGACTTGTGGGCGACGCCCGGTAACTCGCCGGCGGCATCCATGGCGCACGGCGAGCGCATGGTGGGCTCGGAGCTGACGGCCGAGGATCTCGATGTCGACCGCACTTTGCGCCCTCAGCGCCTGGACGATTACTGCGGCCAGGAGCACATCAAGCAGAGCCTGCGCGTGTTGATCGAAGCGGCGCAGAGCCGTGGCGAGACGCTCGACCACGTGATTTTCTCGGGTCCTCCGGGCCTGGGCAAGACCACGCTGGCCACCGTTATCGCCAACGAGCTGGGCGCTCAGATCAAGACCACGAGTGGCCCTGCCATCGCGCGCACGGGCGACCTGGCGGCCATCCTTACTAACTTGCAGCCGGGCGATGTGCTGTTTATCGACGAGATCCACCGCCTCAACCGTTCGGTCGAGGAGGTCCTGTACCCCGCGATGGAGGACTTTGCCCTCGATATCGTGATTGGCAAGGGTCCGGCGGCGCGCTCGATTCGCCTGGATATCCCCAAGTTTACGCTGGTGGCGGCAACGACCCGCTCAGGCATGTTGACCGGCCCGTTGCGCGACCGCTTTGGCATTTCATATCGCCTGGATTACTACACGGTCGAGGAGCTCGCGCAGATTGTGACGCGCTCGGCGACTATCCTGGGCGTGACGATCGATCATCCCAGTGCACTCGAGATCGGCTCGCGTTCGCGCGGTACGCCACGTCTTGCCAACCGCCTGCTCAAGCGCGTGCGCGACTATGCACAGGTGCGCGGCAACGGTCCCATTGAGCTCGATATCTGCCGTCAGGCGCTCGAGTTCTTCGAGATCGACGAGCTCGGTCTGGACTGGATGGATATTCGTATCTTGGAGACGCTTGCCAAGACGTTCTCCGGTCGTGCCGTGGGACTTACGACCCTTGCCAGCGCGGTGGGCGAGGACCCGGGCACGCTCGAGGATGTCTATGAGCCCTATTTGCTGCAGTGCGGATTGATGATTCGTACGCCGCAGGGCCGTCAGGCAACCCTCCGCACCTTTGAGCACCTGGGGATTGAACCTACCGTTTAGGGCGTTTTGTTTTGGCGGGCTGTTGGACTATCGCTGGGCATCGGGTAAACATATCGCCGTTCATCGGTTATGGGCGTTTTACTATTGCGCGCCCGTGCTATGCTGAATTGGTCTTTTTCTCATTCGGTAACGAAAGGACCGCCCATGCCTACTGACATCGAAATCGCACGTTCTGTCACGCCGCTGCCTATTACCGAGGTGGCCAAGAACGCCGGCGTCGACGTTAAGCACCTTATTCCGTACGGCTTCGACAAGGCTAAGGTCGACTATTCACTGCTCAACGAGCCGACTGATCACCAGGCCAAGCTCGTCCTCGTGACCGCTATCAACCCAACGCCCGCGGGCGAGGGCAAGACCACCACGACCATCGGTCTGGCCGATGGCCTGCGTCGTCGCGGTATCAAGAGCGCCGTGGCCCTGCGTGAGCCTTCGCTCGGTCCCGTCTTTGGCGTCAAGGGCGGTGCCGCTGGCGGCGGTTGGGCCCAGGTCATTCCCATGGAGGACATCAACCTGCACTTTACCGGCGACTTCCATGCCATCGGTGCTGCCAACAACCTGCTGGCCGCCATGCTCGATAATCACATCCAGCAGGGCAATCAGCTCGGTATTGACGTTAAGCGCATCACCTGGAAGCGCGTCGTCGACATGAACGACCGTCAGCTGCGCCATGTTATCGATGGCATTGGCGGTAAGGCCCAAGGTGTGCCGCGCGAGGACGGCTTCGACATCACCGTTGCCTCCGAGGTCATGGCAATCCTGTGCCTGTCTACGAGCATCAACGACCTCAAGGAACGCTTGGGCGAGATTGTCGTCGGCTATAGCTTTGCCGGCGAGCCCGTCCGTGCCCGCGACCTCAAGGCCCAGGGTGCCATGGCCGCGTTGCTTAAGGACGCGCTTAAGCCCAACCTGGTGCAAACGCTCGAGGGCACGCCCGCGTTTGTCCACGGCGGTCCCTTCGCCAACATTGCCCACGGCTGCAACTCTATTATGGCCACGCGTATGGCGATGCGCTTTGGCGATGTTGCCATTACCGAGGCCGGCTTCGGTGCCGATCTGGGTGCCGAGAAGTTCCTCGACATCAAGTGCCGCATGACGGGCGTTCGCCCCAGCGCCGTCGTGGTCGTCGCGACCGCTCGTGCGCTTAAGTACAACGGTGGCGTCGCCAAGGCCGACCTCAACGAGGAGAACCTCGAGGCACTCAAGGCTGGCATGCCCAACTTGCTGCGTCATGTCGACAACATCCAGAACGTTTATGGTCTGCCCTGCGTGGTCGCCATCAACCGCTTCCCGACGGACACCGAGGCTGAGCTTGCACTCATCGAGTCCGAGTGCCAGAAGCTCGGCGTCAACGTTAAGCTTTCCGAGGTCTGGGCCAAGGGCGGCGAGGGCGCGCTCGAGCTTGCCGATGAGGTCATGCGTCTGATTGAGCAGCCGAGCGAGCTCAAGTTTGCCTATGAGGACGGCGTTGATGTCGCTGATGCCCTCGAGGCCGTTGCCACCAAGGTCTACCGCGCCGACGGCGTTGACTTTACGCCGGCCGCCAAGCGCCAGCTCGCCGAGCTGCGCGAGAATGGCTTTGGCAACCTGCCGGTGTGCGTCGCCAAGACGCAGTACAGCTTTAGCGACAACGCCAAGGCCCTGGGCGCTCCCGAGAACTTCCGCATCACCGTGCGTGAGCTCAAGGTTTCTGCCGGCGCCCACTTTGTGGTCGCGCTGACCGGCAGTGTTCTGACCATGCCGGGTCTGCCCAAGGTGCCCGCGGCCGAAAACATCGACGTCGACAACGACGGCAACATCACCGGCCTGTTCTAAGTCTGCTGTCCATAGCTGCTTGTCCGCCCCGCCGTGCCCACAAGGCCCGGCGGGGCTTTTTGATCCTTAGGCCCGCGCATGTCTTGTAGATACCGACGGACTCTGCCCATCATAGGCTTTTGCGCGGGTAGAATGCATGGATAACTTGAGGCTCACGCGCGACGGAAAGGAATAGTTGCATGGATCAGGACAAGACAACCGTGATGGGCGGCTACGGTTCCGCGCAGGCTGGCGATAGCGCCGATGCGACCCGCGTTGTTCCCAACCCCGGTTATACCGACCCCGCCGCGACGCAGCCTTCGGCCGAGCCCACCCGGGTTATGGGCTATGGCGACACGGCGCAGGATTCTTACGCTGCATCTTCGCAAGGCCCCTATGGCAACGCAGCTCCGGATCCGTTTGATTACGCGCCGCAGGATTCTTATGCTGCCTCGACGCCGAATCCCTATGATGGCCTGCCGCAGAATCCCATTCCGCAGCCTCAGCAGACGACGTATATGCCTCGCACGGCGCAGCCTCGCTACGAGTCGCACGAGCCGTATCGCGAGTGCCCCAAGTCGATTCCGCAATATGGCGAGGACGAGGAGAAGAAGCCGTCGCGTTCGTCGAGCGTGATCAAGAAGATCCTCATCGTGCTGGCGATTTTCTTTGCGCTGTCGGTTGTGTTTGCCATCG
>CABUMZ010000037.1 GCA_902492825.1 uncultured Collinsella sp. | reverse complement strand
TGTCCCTCAGTCGCGTCCCTGAGGTTATAACTGAAGCATTGGCTTCTGATATTGGCGATGACCAGCTGTTTTATGAGTATTGAGACATCGGTCATCTCTGGAGCGCTACTTTACCCCAAAGGCATCAGCTATTTGTTTCCCATCGGTAAAAGGCGGGTTTTGTTCGCCAAGCGTTCTTATATATAGATAGATACGGGTTCGAACCCATGAAAGGGCGACAAAAAAAGACAGCCAACCGAAGTTGACCGCTTTCTATTCTATGCTGGAGCATCCAGAGGGTGCTTCCGAACTCGTTTTCTCGCTGCCATTCATGCTTTCGAAGCATCTTTCGACCTTCGCAGTCTCATGTTTTGAGGATCTGCCGTGTTTATCACTGTTATCAATGAGTGTGTGGAAGTGATCCTCATACAGATTCATGCGATCCGCCAGAGAACTGAGAAGCATCTTTCTGCAGCCCTCGTTGTCTATCCTCGCATCTCTCAGGTCTTCCGGAAATTCACAAGCAGTCTTAGGGTCAATTTGTTTCTGCTTTCAGAGACTTGTTTGAGAGTTTTTAAAGACAGTTCAAAACAATAAGCGAGACACCATAAAGCAGAGCAAGATGTGCCGGATAGAAAATGTAGAAGAAATATTTCAGCTTCAGCCCTCGCTTGCCATTATAAAGATTGATAAGCAACAACGAAATTATCGCGGCAGCAACATCAGGATTAAAAATATTAGCTGTAGTGAACTCAAATCCGCCGCCAATTATATGGCATGACGAAAGGAGCACTGCACATACTGCAGCAAAGAACATCTTAGCTTTGCTGTCGTGGAATAAATAGAATGCAGCCACAAGCAGAATGCCATACGCACCGCCATCCAGCTTAGTGTATTCAGCTGCCAGTGCTGTCAAAACAATCAGAGCAATTTCTGCAATGTGCCTCTTCCATTTTGAAAGACTTTGTATCTTTTCCAGAATAATCAAAAAGACCAAGGAAAGCAGGAGCTCATACATAACATTCTGTTGCCGAAGGTCAAATAGCTGCCCGGTTTGAACGAAATCGTATATGGGCTCCGCAATGATTGCGAAGACAAGCATATTTCGCAGGTACTTCTTTATGTCATGAGTGTGCAAAAATCCCTCAACTATCAAAAAGCAAAATAAGGGAAATGCAATTCTGCCAAGAACATGAAGCACATCCGAAGCCTCGCTTAGAATCGCCCACTGTTCGTCTGATATCTGATTGTACGATGCGTGAGTCATGATTCCATTGGTCAGGACGATCCTGCTTACATGATCGAGAACCATCGAGATGGCCGCTATTATCTTTAATGTGCTGCCGCTAATTCCGTATCTATCTGTTTTCATTTCTTTTTCCTTTCTTTGGGTGGGCCGTCAGGGGTTCAGCCTGCTTCGCAGGCGGCCGCTGCGGCGCTTTCGCGCCTTGCGCGCTGCGCTGGCAAACGCTCGCGCGTTTACTCAGCTCCGCGCCCCCCGACGGGTTCGAACCCATGAAAGGGCGACAAAAAAGACGGCCAACCGAAGTTGACCGTCTCAACAATCTTTGGGTGGGCCGTCAGGGGCTCGAACCCTGGACCTTGGGATTAAAAGTCCCCTGCTCTGCCAGCTGAGCTAACGGCCCGCGGGTGGCATTGTACCACGGTCTGGGGCTATTCCCAACTCCATTGGCCGTTCTGGAAAATCACAACTTCACGTCCATCAGGCGTAATGCCCGCAATATCGATATCGTCCGTGCCAATCATAAAGTCGACGTGCGTGCTCGAAACGTTGACGCCATGCTCTAGGAGCTCTTCTTTGGACATATCATATCCGCCCTCGATGCACTCGGGGAAGCCGGCGCCCAGCGCAAGGTGGCAGCTGGCGTTCTCGTCATAGAGCGTATCGTAGAACAGAACACCACTTTCGCGGATCGGCGTGTTCTTGGAAATGAGCGCGACCTCTCCCAGGTGAGCAGCGCCCTCGTCAGTATCGATGATACTTGCGAGCGTTGCCTTGCCCACGCGGGCGTCGTAGTCCACCACGCGGCCGCCCTCGAACTTAATCCAAAAATCGTCGACTTTATTGCCGTGGTGAATGAGCGGCATAGCCGAATACACGATACCGTCGGCACGCATACGATCAGGCGAGGTGAAGACCTCCTCGGTGGGGATGTTGGGGAAGAAGGGATGTCCATCGGGCGTCCTGCCCTTGCCACCGGCCCACTCGTGACCCTTCGTCATGCCAATCGTCAGATCGGTTCCATTTGCCGCGGTGTAATGCAGGTGGTCAAAACGATTGTCGTTCAGGAAGCGCAAGTTCTTTTCGAACGCCGCGTCATGAAGCTCCCAGTCGCTCTCCGGGTCCTGGCCATCGGCACGAGCGGTGTGCAGAATCGCATTCCACAGCTTATAGATTGCAACCTCATCGGCGTCTCCCGGGAACACCTCGCGCGCCCAAGCCACGACCGGAGCGCCGGCGATACACCACGGGTTGATGTTGTAGTCCAGTCCACGGCGGAAGACCTTGCACTGCGTGTTCCTTGCCTTAGAAGCTGCAGCGGGCTTGGCGGGATCGATACCCTTGAGAGCCGCAGGATCCGCACCCTCGATAAAGATAAAGCAGGCACCGTCCTGGGCCAGGGAATCCAGCTGCAGGCGCTTCCACTCGGGCGTCTGCTCAAAATAGCTTTTCTCGACATGCTCGTACGTGAGCCTCGTCACGGCATCATCGGCCCAGATGACCGTCACGTGGCCGGCGCCGGCAGCATAGGCCTCCGCGACCACCACGCGCGCAAACGGCGCGCACTCGACCGGAGACTGAACGACGACCTCCTGGCCGGGCTTGACGTTTACGCCCTTGCGGACGACCAGGCGCGCGTAGTTTTTAATCTTGGGCTCCAGGGCCTTCATGCCCTCCAGAGCCTCTTCGACCGTCAGGGCAGCTCGAATCATGTGCCACTCCATCTATCTATAGAACAGTAAAAAGGCGCGCCGCAAAAACGACGCGCCTTATATCTTAGCGATAAGTATGTATGCAAACGCTACTTCTTCTTGGAGTCCTTCTTGTCCTCCTCGGCAGCCGAACGCTCGATAAGAGCGTTGAGCTTGTTCTCGGACATGCCCTCGGCCTGCGCGCGGTACATGTTGCGCAGGGGACGAATACGAACGAAGCCGTAGATAAAGTCACCCAGAATGACGACGTAGGACAAAACAATACCGACCATCTGGACGGGGCTGGACACCATGCCAGCGGGAGCGAAGTACAGCGAGGCCCAAATTGCCACGACGAGCACCATGCCAATGGCGAGCACAATCCACCAGATGCGACGGCGCTTGGTGTAGTCCTCGTCCTGCTTGAGGAGAATATTCGACACCGTATAGATGCGGTCCTCCTTGGCGCGCTGCTTAGCCTTGCGGGCGCGCTTCTCCTCTTTAGAGAGGCCCTCGAGGTTCTCGCCCTTCTCGAGCTCTTTGCGGCGTGCCTTAGACGAAGCCGGCACGACGCGAACGGAGCTCGCTGCTTGGCGGGCGGGCTTAGCAGATGCGGCAGACTTGCGCGCAACCCCGGTAACTTCGTGGGATTGCGTGCGCTTGTTCGTGGCGCTACGGGTACTCACTTATGCGTTCTCCTTCATGCTTGTGAACTGGGAGCCCGTGATGATCTGGAAGGCCTCGCGATAGCGCTCGGACGTGCCATCGATGACCTCGGCGGGCAGGTGCGGGGTCTCCCCCGTCATATCCCAGTTGGCCTTGAGCCAATTGCGGACGAATTGCTTGTCGTAGCTAGGCTGGATCTTGCCCTCCTCGTAGCTGGCAGCAGGCCAGAAACGGCTGGAGTCGGGCGTGAGGCACTCGTCGATCAGCGTGACCTTGCCATCGATGACACCAAACTCGAACTTGGTGTCGGCAATGATGATGCCACGGGTCGCGGCGTACTCGGCAGCGGCCTTGTAGATCTTGAGGGAAAGGTCACGAATCTGCGTGGCGATGTCCTCGCCCACGATCTCGCAGCAACGCTCGAACGAGATGTTCTCGTCGTGGTCACCGATCTCGGCCTTCGTGGACGGCGTGAACAACGGCTCGGGAAGCTTGGAAGCCTCGGTCAGGCCCTCAGGCAGCTGGATGCCGCAGACGGTGCCGTTCTCGTCGTAGGTCTTCTTGCCCGAACCGGTCAGATAGCCGCGGACGATGCACTCGATAGGAATCGTCTGGGCCTTCTTAACCAGCATGGCGCGGCCAGCGAGGTAGTCACGATACTCAGCAAACTCCTCGGGGAAATCCGCCGGGTCGATGGAAACGAGATGGTTGGGGACGATGTCGGCAAACTTATCGAACCAGAATGCCGAGATGCGATTGAGCACCTCTCCCTTAAACGGAATCTCGTCGGGAAGAATGAAGTCGAACGCAGAAATGCGGTCGGTGGCGACCATCAGCAGGTTTTCACCGGCATCGTAGATATCACGAACCTTGCCACGGGAATCCGGACGACGCTCCATCGTTGTCACGTGAGTCACTCCTTACCTAAATACGACAGAAATGCGGGTTCTTTCCCGCATGTTTTCGCAAACTCGGAGCGGCAGGGACGCGGCCCCTCCTTCACCGAATAGCGAAAAGCTAGTGCTCCATTGTAGTAGATGCCGCGTCCGCCGTGTGCTCGCGGGGCAGATGAATTGTAAAAGTCGTACCCTTTCCAAGCTCCGACTCCACGGATATGTAGCCATGGTGACGCTCGACGATCTGCTTGGTCACGGCGAGGCCGACGCCCAGGCCGCCAGCTTCGCGGGCGCGGCTGGCATCGGCGCGCCAAAACCGCCCGAAAATGCGCGACAGATCGTCCTTGGCAATACCGATGCCGGTATCAGAAACGGCAATGCTGACGTGCCTGCGGTCACTGAGCACCGACACCACGACCCAACCGCCCTCGGGGGTGTAGCGCATGGCGTTGCTCATGAGGTTGATAACACATTGCGTGATCATGTCGGGATCGGCCTCGACGACATCGTCGTGCCCTTGGGTTTCATCTGCAAAGCGAAGACGAAGGTCACGGTCGGCAAACAGACGCTCCTGGCCGTTCACAATCGATCGCACGAACGGAACCATGTCCACCGGTTCTAGATTGAGCGGAGCCGTGCTGTTTTCCATACGCGATAGGTCGAGCATCTGCTGCACCAGACGAGCCAGGCGACGCGTCTCGGAAGCAACAGTCTCCAAATGCTCATCGTCGGTGGGATACACGCCATCCTGCATGGCCTCGACCGTTGCGAGCATGGCCATAAGCGGCGTGCGAAGCTCGTGTGCAACGTCTGAGGTCAGGCGCTTCTCGTGTTTCATATCCTTCTCGAGCGAGGTGGCCATCTCATCGAAGGTCTCACCCAGCTGATCGATCTCGTCATCACCGCGCAGCCCCGTGCGAGCCGACAGGTCGCCGTCACGGATTTGCTTTGCGGTACTGGTGATGCGATGAATCGGTTTGGTGAGCATGCGCGACACGAGCGATCCGATAACGACCGAAATGCAGATTGCAACAACCGCGGCGAGGGCCATGGCGTTAAAGGTCTTCTCCCTAAACGCAGAGTCCGCCTTGGTGAGCAGAGCGTCGGAGCCGATGGCCCACAGCTTTACCTGTCCGACATGCTCGCCGGAAGACGTTACAATCTCGACGTTAGCAACGCTATCGGAGTCGGTTGGAGCAGACGAGACCGGGCTATGCGATGCCCTCTTGCCGCTCGTGTCGTCGGTCGTAGCCTGGTTTTCGCGTACATCGGCGGTGGCGCTTGCCGAGGGCCAGGAATCGTCATAAACGATCACGCCCTTTTTATTGACGACCTGCATACCCAGATCGTCGGAAACCAAACTCGACGTTGCGACCGTGCGCAGTTCTCCCGCGGTCCAAGAGCCGTTTTCCTCATATGAGGTTGCCAACTTCTCGGCAGCGGAATTTGCGATTTCGACGATATTGGAGCGTGTGTAATCCGAAAAGACCGTGCCCCACACAACAGAGACAACGCCCACCAGCACCAATACCGTCATGAGCGATGTCAGAGCAAAAGCAAGTGCCATGCGCGAGGGATAGCTCATCGTTGGCCGTGAATCGGAACGAGGCGTGTTCCAACTAGCCTTGGAACCCGCCTCGCTCTCCTGCTTGTGCTTTTGTCCGATTTCAAAGCGCGCAGGTGTCATATGTGATTTCCCTATTTCTCGTCCGGCTTATCGGTCTTGGCCGGAGCCTCGAAGCGATAGCCGACACCATGGACGGTGTAGAGCCACTTGGGCTTCTTGGGATCATCGCCCAGCTTGGCGCGAAGATTCTTCACGTGGCTATCGATGGTGCGCTCATAGCCCTCAAAGTCATACCCGAGCACTTTCTCGACCAGCTCCATGCGGTTATACACACGGCCGGGATGGCGGGCAAGCGTGGTGAGCAGCTTGAACTCGGAAGCCGTCAGATCGACTTCCTTGCCCTCGACCAAGATCTTGTGGCCCGAGATATCGATGACCAGATCGCCGAAGTCGAGCACCTCGACGGCGGGCTCGTCGGCCTGATGGGCACGGCGGAACAGAGCACGAACGCGGGCGACGAGCTCGCGCGGCGAGAACGGCTTAATCAGATAGTCGTCGGCGCCGAGCTCAAGACCGATAATACGGTCCTCGATCTCACCCTTAGCCGTCAGCATGATGATGGGGACATCCGAGGTATCGCGAATGGTGCGGCAAACGCGCTCGCCGGGGATCTTGGGGAGCATAAGGTCGAGCACGACCAGGTCGAACTGATGCTTCTCGAACTCCTCGATCGCGGACTGACCGTCGCCGACGCCCACAACCCAGTAGCCTTCGCGCTCGAGATAGGCAGCGACGGCGTCACGGATTGCCTTCTCATCCTCGACCAGCAGAATCTTTTTTGCATCTGAAGCCATAACACGGCCCCCCTGTCTCAATTAGCTAAGAACAAGCCCATTTTAACGCACCTGAGCCCGCCGGATGCCGCTATGACGCAGCAGCTCGGCGGGCGGTACTCACAATTACAACGCGTTTATTCCCCTGTTGGCGCCTTTTTAACCCCTCTAAGCTTAAAGAGAAAATAGGCGTGCAGTGACCGTCTCTGGTATACCCTGGCTGTTGCGCACCGTGGCGTACGTAAGGAATGAGTCCGATTTTCCCGCCGTAGCTGGATAATCGCCATACTCCAAAGCGCGGTCGGGCGACAGCAGCGAGCCATAGGTCTTGGCAGAGGTGTCGATCAGGAAATGCGACGCCTGTACCTTAACAAGGTATTTATTCTTCTTGCCAGCCGCACATGCGAGCGGCTCACGGGACAGGAAGAGATACGGCCCTCCCTCATTACCGATATACGTGCCCATGTTGCCCAGGCTGCCCACGCCACTATAGGCCGCCTCGATAGAAAACACGAAGGTATCGCCCATATATACGGCCTCGAAAGGCGAGACTGACGAGGGAAGGACTAGCTGGGCACGTTTGGTGTTGTTGCCGTCGGTCAAATCGATTGCCGTTATGCCGTAGTAGACGCCCTCGTCGTTGCGGACACGCGGCGAGATGGTCAAAATGCCGTCGCTCGCGCGCGGGGCCGATGCAAAGCGACCCGTCGATTTCCAAATTATCTCGGCCTTGGATTCATCAAGCGAGCGACGATAGCAAAACGAATCGCTACTCGTTTTATTGCCACCTGCCGAGGGCATTTTATACCAGATGACTGATGACCCGAACGCCGTAAACAGGGGCGGATCATAGTCCTTGCCACCTCGATCGAGCTCAACCACATCGCCAGAGAGCGAAGCGCCCGACAGATTTTGAGCGTAGAGCTTCCACGATGAATTGGCAAAGTTCATCTCAACCCACGCGAATACGCCGTCGCCGGCGCGGACATCGTAGAATGCATATCCCGTGCCCTCGACAGGATCCTCGATTAATGTGGTAAGCGAGCCATCGCCCAGGTTGAGCACACCGAGCGTGTTGGCGTGCAATGCCGATGCGGGCGCCATCATCGCCGCGGCGTAATCGCCGTCGCAGTAGTACAGCAGCGTACCCAGAGGCAGCGTCCACGACGCCGCCGGCTCAAGATCGATGTCGACAGCCTCATACTCATCCGTAATCGAGATAATTTTGGAATCGTCCTTGATAACCTGCGGCTCGCCGGCGGCATCATCGCTGGTACCCGTTTTTTTCGAGCATCCGGCAAGCACCGTGGCAGCGCCCGCGGCAGCCCCACCGAGTACAAAGCCGCGACGCGATATTCCGTTCTTGATGTGATCGGCGATACCCATTAGGCGATCTCGGCGCGAGCGGCCTCGATGGCGCGCGTAAGCTGGTCGGCGCAGGAGGTCTTTTTCATACCGCAGGTATTACCGGCGAGAACCTCGATTACGCGATCGGCAGGAGCGCCCTCGACCAGCTTGGAGATTGCCTTGAGATTGCCGTCGCAGCCACCGGTAAACTCAACGCCTATCACCTTGTTGCCGTCATCGGAAAGGTCAAGGTGAATATTGCGAGCACACACGCCCTGAGGCTTGTAATCAAACGAAATCATGCGATCCCCTCTCAGAATGTTATTCGAGACGACTATTATCCCCGTCTTTCCCTAAATGCAACGAGGCGCTTTGCCGGCAACACACATTACCAGCAAAGCGCCCTAAAAAGCTAACGTTATGCCCGAACCTACTCGAAGCTCAGCTGCTCCAGACGATCAAAGACCGTGTCGATACGGGTGAGGAAGTCCCACGGATCAAAGATCTCGTCGAGCTTCTCCTGACTGACGGTGCAGCGCGGGTCGGCCTCGAGACGCTCCTTAAAGGTGGGGCCGGAGACGCAATCCTGTACCTCGTGCCAGGTTGCCATGGCGTTCTCCTGCACAATGGCGTACGCGTCCTCGCGGGTGATGCCCGTGTCGACGAGGGCGAGCAGTACCTTGGAAGAGAAGATGAGGCCGCGGGTCTTATTGAGGTTGGCCATCATGCGGGCGGGATACAGCTGCAGGCCGTCGATAACGCGGATGAGGCACTGGAACATGTGGTCGAGGGCGATGAAGCTATCGGCCTGGGCGACGCGCTCGGCAGAGGAGTGCGAAATGTCACGCTCGTGCCACAGGGCGACGTTATCGAAGGCAACCTGGGCGTTGGACTTCACGACGCGCGACAGACCGCAGACTTTCTCCATGGTGATGGGGTTGCGCTTGTGCGGCATGGCTGAGCTGCCCTTTTGGCCCTTACGGAACGGCTCCTCGGCCTCGAGCGTATCAGTCTTCTGCAGATTGCGGACCTCGGTAGCGATGCGCTCGCAGGTGGCTGCGGTGGTGGCGAGAACGCCGGCGAGATAGGCGTGATGGTCGCGGCTGATAACCTGCGTGGACAGCGGGTCGTGAACCAGGCCCAGGTGCTCGCAGACATACTCCTCGACGAACGGCTCGATGGAGCTGTACGTGCCGACAGCGCCCGAAATAGCACCGAAGGCAACATTCTTGCGGGCGTCCTCAAGACGATCCAGATCGCGCTTGAGCTCCCAGGCCCAAGAGCCAAACTTCATGCCGAAGGTCATCGGCTCGGCGTGGATGCCATGAGTGCGGCCGGCACAGAGCGTGTTGCGCTCCTCAAAGGCGCGACGCTTGCAAATCTCGCCGAGCTTCTTGACGTCCTCGATGATCAGGTCGCAGGCCTGGGTGAGCTGGTAGCACAGGGCCGTGTCGCCCAGATCGGAGCTGGTCATGCCATAGTGAACCCAGCGGCTGGGCTTGGGGTCGCCCTCGGGAACATCGGCATCGATGTACTCCTTCATGTTGGTCAGGAAGGCAATGACGTCGTGGCGCGTGACTTCCTCGATCTCATCGACCTTCGCCTTCTCAAAGTTGGCATGGTCGCGGATCCACTGGGCCTCGTCTTTGGAAATACCGATCTTGCCGAGCTCCGCCTGGGCCTCGCAGGCCAGAACCTCGATCTCCTGCCAAATGGCGTACTTGTTCTCGAGGGAGAAGATGTGCCCCATCTCCGGGCGGGTATAGCGATCGATCATAGCGGCTCCTTTTTGGTTATTGGCACGTTGGTCGTAACCCAACCATTGTACCGTGCGCAGGTGCAAGTATGGGCAGCAGGCATTAACCTAACATTTTGGAATTGGAGCGAGCAACGGGACATCCGCGCATTTGCTTCGCAAATCCGCACCGGCTTCAGGCGAGCCCCTCAGCCTCACGAAGCCGCGGGGGAAGACTTTGTTGAATTGGCCGTCCCCATGTCTCCCGCACTCGATGGAGCGGGCAACGGGACATCCGCGTATTTGCTTCGCAAATCCGCACCGGCTTCAGGCGCCTGTCGGCGCCTTCGCCTGCTCGCTACAAACGCTTCGCGTTTGCTTTACGCTCGCACCCTGTCGGGTTCGAGTCCCGGCGCTTTATTGAAAAAAGCACGGCACCGTAATGGTGCCGTGCTTGTGCTTCTAGCTGGAGCGGACAACGGGACTCGAACCCGCGAGTGTCAGCTTGGGAAGCTGATGCCTTACCACTTGGCGATGCCCGCATATGTGAGGGATAGTATAACGCGGTTGTCTTGTTCGATACAAGAGTGGCGATGCTTGTTTTAGCTGTGGAGATTCGTTTGAAAATCGCGTCAATTGTGGAGATGAGGACCTTTAACCTCCTGTTCTCCTTATCTTCTACCTGCGCTTTTGCTTGATTGTTGTATTTGAGCTCAATTTGTCAGGAATTGGGCAAGCTTTTGGTCAGGCTCCGGTACTTACCCGCATGAACCTCGGGGGTAGCCTCATCCTACGCGTCGCAGCCTCCCCGTGCGGCGCACGAGGGATAAGGAGCAGCCATGTCCAACGCACCCACGCACTCTGTCCACAGCGCAATCGCAACAGGTCCGCTGCTCCTGCTCCTCTTCCTGCTTTTCGGCTGCCTGGCACCGGGAGCCGCATTTGCCGTCGATGGCTACGACCAGCTCGGCTTCCGCACTATTAGCGATGATTGTGGGCCCTTCTTCATCGGCAAGTATGAAGCTCAAGACACCTCGATTGCCTACTGCATGAACCAGGAGCGCCCCGGCCCCACCAAACCGGGCGGCCCATGGCTCAACTTTGATCAAGGCTGGGTGTGGCTCGACGACGAGTTCGCGGCAATCGTTTGTCACGGATATCCCACCACCACGTCGTTTGGCGGTTACCATCTTTCACCCGATCGCGCCCGCGCCGCCACCCAGCTTGCCGTATGGATGCTCAACGGCACTACCCATGTCGACGGCACCTACTCCTACACGACCGCTCAGGGTAAAACCAAGAGCGGACACTTTACCGCCGACAATGAAGTCATGGCGGCTGCGCGGTGGCTCCACGACAGCGCAAAATCAGGAAGCATCGAAGCCGCTCCGCACCGCGCGCGACGCTATCTAGGGGCCGTATCGGGCGGCAGCAAACGTCAAGACATGCTCTATGTACTGCCGGCGGTCTCTGTTTCCTTCCAAAAGCAGTCTGCTAACACCGTTATTACCAGCGGAAACAATACCTATCAGTTTACCGGGGCAACATTCGATATTTTTGAGAGCGCCAGCGGCGCGCGTGTCGGCACCATCAAGATGGACAGCAACGGTCGAGCGCAAGCAACACTTCTGCCCAACACGGCATACTACCTAGTTGAAACGAAGGCGCCGGCCGGCTATGTCCCCCGCCACGATCGTATTGCCTTTACCACGGGGAATGACGGCGGGCGGGTCGCCATTGATGAACAGCCCGGCACCATCAATCTGCGTATCGTAAAACTCGATGCCGCGACGAATGCCGGCCCCCAGGTGGGATCTTCACTCGCAGGAGCAGAGTTCACGTGTGTGTCGCAATCAACCCCTGGATGGGCACAAATCCTCACGACCGACGAAAGCGGTCGGGCCACCCTCGCCGATGTCCCCTTAGGAACCTTTACCATCTACGAATCAAAAGCCCCCGAGGGCTACCTGCCATCCAACGACAGCTGGACCTATACCGTTGGAGCCGACCAGCTCGGCGATTCAGGCGTGGTCGAGATCGAATCTCGCGTTTCCGATATCCCCATTGCGTTTAACCTTGAGATTTCCAAATTCAAGGATTACGGCAATAGCGACCAATCCGGCCTGGAGCAGCCGGCGGAAGGTGTTGTCTTTGAGGTTGTCAGCAACAGCTCTCAGCAGGTTGTTGGCACACTGACCACAAACGTCTATGGCTTTGCCTCCACCAAAGATCAGCCCGAAGCATGGTTCGGCGCAGGCAAGCGACCCGCCGGTGTCCACGGAGCCGTCCCATACGACCGTGCCGGCTACACGGTTCGCGAGGTTCCGGAAACCGTCCCCGAGGGTTTTAAACGTGCAGGGGAATGGACCGTCGGGGCCAATCAGATTTCCAACGGCGCCGAGCTTCAATATATCGTGGACAACCACGCTCTGTCGACGCATCTCCAGATTGTAAAACGCGATGCCCAAACAGGCGCTTCTGTTCCACTAGCCGGATTCACCTTCCAACTCCTCGACAGCAATCACGAACCTGTCTCACAAACTTGCTGGTATCCAACACATAACGTAATGGACACCTTTACGACTGACGCGACCGGGACCGTCACACTGCCCGAATCGCTCGTGCCGGGCACCTATTATGTACGCGAAACCTCGGCCAAAGAGCCCTATCTTGTCGGCGAGGAGATCGAGGTAAACATACCCGCCGACATGAACCTAACGCCCGTTGCAATCGCCTCGTATTATGACCACGCCGCGACCGGAAACATCAGGATCGTTAAAACCGATGCCATAGACGGCAGCAGCCTCGCGGGCGCCGTCTTTGAGATCCGTGCCTCGAGTGATATCGTGCGCCCCGACGGTAGCATTGCCGCGCTCGACGGTGAGACTGTCGCTACCATCACGACGGATGAAACTGGAGAAGCACGCGCGGACAACCTCCCGCTGGGACTTGGCACCGCACGCTACGAGGTTGTCGAGACTCAAGCGCCGGCAGGCTTCTTGCTCGATCGGACAACCCATATTGTCGACCTTACTTATGCCGACCAGAAAACACCCGTTGTAGAAGCACGGCTTAACGTATCCGACGATTACACCAAGGTTGATATCTCCAAGGTCGATGCAAGCGGTGAGCAGGAAGTGGAAGGCGCACAACTCACCTTATATGGTCCCGATAAAACCGAAATAGACTCCTGGACCTCATCCGACAAGCCACGCCGCGTCGAACATCTTGCACCCGGCACCTACTCGTTGCGCGAAATGATGTCTCCGCGGACCTATGACCTTGCCGAGGAAATAACGTTTGAAATAAAGGATACGGGAGAAGTCCAATCCGTCGCGATGAAGGATGCGCCCATCGAGATAAAGGGACAGGTCGACAAGCGTCAGGAACTTGTCCAACCTATCGAAAAGGGCCTGTTGGCTAACGGCGATGGTAAAAATCGCGCCGCGACGCAAACTAATACGGATGGACTTTTCTCCTATACCATCGACGCTCGAAACGATTCCGCTACTTGGGTTGATGAGTTTACGATTACCGATGATCTTGAGTGCGCCAAAGACGGCACGGCGAGATTCATCTCAATCGAAACCCCCGTCGCCATCGGCGACCTCAACGGTCTGTGCAACGTGTGGTATCGCACGACGCCGTTGGACTCGACAGACGTCGATGAGCCGGCGAACGCGACACTTGACGATGGACACGAAAATCCTTGGCTTGAGTCCGACGAAGTAAAAGAGAGCCTTGGTGAGGACTGCCGCCTCGTCGATTACGACGGCTGGCGCCTCTGGAAGGCGGATGTCTCGACCACGGAATCCACCACACTCGAGGCGGAAGAGCTCGACCTTGCATCCAATACCGTCGTAACAGGCATTCGAATTGAATACGGTGCGGTAGCCGCCGACTTTACGACTCGAAGCGATGCGGATTCTTGGACCCGCGATGATCTCAAAGATGAGCACGACGACCTTGACGATGCCAAAGCAATCCTTGGCACAGACGCTCGGGGCGCAGTCGTACACATGCAGGCAACGTCGGCTTATACGCCCCAAACCGCACTCACCAACAGCGCGCGCGTCGATCTTTGCCGCAACGGTGGCGGCGATAAACTTGAGTCACATGACGAGGACAGCGTCATTCAACGCTGTACCCTACCGCAGGACCTACCGGCAACAGGATCAGTTCCCATCGCCGCTTGCATCACCGCGCTCCTGACCTCGGGTGCCGCAGCCCTATGGTTCGCTCGCCTTAGGTCGATCCCAAAGAAGCGCTAGCGCGATGAAAAAGCGG
>CABUMZ010000036.1 GCA_902492825.1 uncultured Collinsella sp. | reverse complement strand
CCGCGCTCAAGGCCACGCACGGCACGCGCGAAGTCCTTGTAGGTACTGGCGGACTTGGTGCCAGCGCCCGAGATGATCAGCGGGGTGCGAGCCTCATCGATCAGGATGGAGTCAACCTCGTCGACGATGGCGTAGTTGTGGCCGCGCTGCACGCGCTGCTCGGGACGGGTAACCATGTTGTCGCGCAGGTAATCAAAGCCGAACTCGGAGTTGGTGCCGTAAGTGACGTCTGCCTGGTAGGCCGGGCGCTTGAGCTCGAGCGGCATGTTGTTCTGGAGCAGACCGACGGTCATGCCCAGGTACTTATAGATGCGGCCCATCCACTCGGAGTCGCGCTTGGCAAGGTAATCATTGACAGTAACGACGTGCACGCCCTTGCCGGCAATAGCGTTGAGATAGCCGGCCAACGTGGAGACGAGGGTCTTACCTTCGCCGGTCTTCATCTCGGCGATGTGGCCCTCGTGCAGTGCCATGGCGCCAATGAGCTGCACGTCAAAGTGGCGCATACCCATGGTGCGCTTGGAAGCCTCACGCACGGTGGCAAAGGCCTCGGGGAGCATGTCGTCGAGCGACTCGCCGTTGGCGTAACGCTCGCGGAACTTATCGGTCTGGCCGCGGAGTTCCTCCTCGGTCATCTTCTCAAACTGGGGCTCAAGACCGTTGATCTGGTCGACGATCTTGTAGTAGCGCTTAAGGTCCTTATCGGATCCAAAGGACAGCAGCTTTGACATGAATCCCATGTGGTTTTCCTTTTTGGCCATCGCCCACGCCGTGCAGCTGCGGGCGAGTTAAACACAGATGATTGTACTTTAGCCAAACAAGGCGCGGCCTATACGGTCGACCTCGACCGCCACGTAATAACTATGACCAACCTGCCGCAATGGAACAGGTTTATTTTGGCAGGTTTTATCTGAGCAAACGCCGTCTCTCTGCCATTTGGTGCCACGGGGACAGGTTAGCTTGCACCAATAAAAGAAAAGGGCCGCGCACCCAAATGGATGCACGGCCCTCATGCCATGAATGCGAGTGATTCCGCGGCGAGCTATTTACTCAGCAGCCTCGGTGGTCTCGGCCTCGGCAGCGGCCTCCTCGACGGGAGCCTCGGCGGCCTGCTTGGCAGCCTCCTCGGCAAACTTAGCAGCACGCTTGGCCTTCTCGGCAGCCTTAGCCTCAGCGGCGGCCTTGCGAGCGGCCTCGGCCTCAGCAGCCTTGGCAGCCTTGGCAGCCTTGGCCTCCTCGGCCTTCTTGAGCTGGGCGGCAGCGGCGCCACCGAACTTGTCGGCGAAGCGCTGGACGCGTCCACCGGTGTCGACGAACTTCTGCTGGCCGGTGTAGAACGGGTGGCACTCGTTGCAAAGCTCAACCTTCATCTCGGACACGGTAGCGTGCGTCTTGAAGGTGTTGCCGCAGGAGCACGTCACCGTGCACTCGACATACTGGGGATGGATACCCTGCTTCATGGTAGGACTCCTTATTGGTCAGGCGCTGGTTACCGATCAGCGCATAAGGCGTCTTGGTTTCCGACCAAGACAACAAACTCGGCTATGGTACCACGGCGCCGCATGTCCCACAAAAGGTTCACGGTCTTTTCGGAACGACACGAATCTGACCCATCGAAACACATCTCCACCGTTCCTTCAACTGGAAAATGCCGTCCCCGGGGCCTGAGAAGGGCCCCGGGGACGTTCGACTGACTGCGGGAACGGCCTTTCCGCTCAATGTGTTCGGCTGAGATCGGAAATCAACCAAACTGAACTAGGTTCAGTTGACATGGTTAAAAACGAGGGGCGACGCTTTTGCGTCACCCCTCGTCCCGGCCGGTTGCTTTAGTTGTACACACGGTAGTTACACTTGAACTGGGTTATGTGTCCATAGTTGGAGCGGTACCAACCCGACGTATAGCTGATTGCCTCTGCGCCTAGATAGTCGTAGCCCTTGTTGTAGCGAAGCTGACGGTAGGTCGTGTCGTACTCTGCTACGTAAAACGTGTCTCCAGAGAAGGCTTTGTACCGGTCCTTAACCGTCGAAGCCATGTACGCGGGTTCGACATCGCCTTTCTCCCCGTTGAGCGCATAGACGGGTGCCGCGATTCCGCATAAAGCCGTTGCCACGAGGATGGCGTAGACAGCCATGCGCGACGCATTGGACTTCAGCTGTTCAAATAGTTTCATGTCATTCACCTCCTTCGTATGTATCGAGGTATTCCTGCTTGAGCGTCTGCGAGGACGACTTGATCTTTTCCACGAGCGTGCCGGCTTCGATGAAGTAGAACGAGTTGGTAAGGTCTGCCAGGTCGTCGAGTAGATGGCTTGAAATGAGCACGCTGCGTCCCCGCGCCACTTCGCTGCGCATCGCGTCGCAGGAGGTTTTCCGTTTTCCCGGATCGAGGCCGTTCAGCGGTTCATCGAGGATGAGGTACGGGCAACCGGTCGATATCGCCATGGCAAGCTTTACCTGCTGCTTCATTCCTGTCGAGAGTTTACGGGTCGGCTTGTCGAGATATGGGGAGATTCCGAGGGAGTCGCAGAGCGAGTCGATGTCGGCGGCCGATTTCCACGCCTCCCTAACGAAAGCAAGGTGCTCGATGGCCGATAGCGTGGGGTAGAGATCCGCGCTGCCCGAAGAGCTCAGGTAGACGAGTTCTGCGAATTCGGCTGATCGGCGTTGGCAGATTCCGTCTGCCGCCAGGCTTCCCGAGCGGATGCGGGTGGGAAATTGGCCCGACAGCGCTTCAAGAAGGGTGGTTTTCCCCGAGCCGTTGGGGGCAACGAGGCCCGCCGCCGTTCCCGGGCTCAGGAAAAGCGACCCGATTGAAAGTATCGTCGTGCTCCCGTATCCCACGCTCGCGTCCAGAAGCTCGAGCCCATGGTGCTTATTCGCGGGTCCAGACTGTTTGGGCGAACGCGTCGCAACGGCGCCGACCGCAAAAAGGACCGCGACGTATATCAGGGCCACGGCAAGCATCGATGCGCTGCCTGAACCGGAGCCAATGAATTCTGTCGGGAAGCATCCTACGTAACCCGTTGCCTCGATAGGCGAGAATACGGCCAGCGGCAGGAGATTGAGCGCGGCGTTATGCTCCAGTGCCGAATCGGACAGTAACGGGAATGCCGGGGCCGCGACAAGCAGCGCGGAGGTAAGGGGGCCCGCGAGGACGCGCCTCGTTGCGGTCGATAGGACGGCGGAGCAAACGGATATCAAGGTTCCGCCCGCAAGCAGCGCGAGAAGCAGGGTCGTGAAGACGTTTCCCGCGGTCGTGGTGGCAAGCGCGCCGTCATGGAAGAAGGCGATCGGGTACCCAATCTGCCCGAAGCCGTTTAGGACCAAGGCGTAAATGCCCCCGGGTGCGAGGCCGGCGAGGAGCATCGCGGTCCCCGCGGCGATTATCGAAAACACGATCTGAATAAGGCGCCGGAATTTGGGCACGGGCGCCTTCGCCGCCAGGGTACCGGGCCTTGTGGCGCCGAGCAGGAGTATCGACGAGAGAAGGAAGGGGATGAAGGGAAGGAAAGACGGCGCCGCGGCAATGGCGTAAGGCAGGAAGGAAAGGAATGGCAGGTCGCTTGCGGAGGCTGGAATGTGCGTGATGCCGGAGCTGCTCAGGGCACGGCAATATGCGAGCGCTGCGTCATTGGTCTCTCGGTCTCCCACGATGGACCCGGATTGGAAGCCTTCGCCCATGAGCGCGTAGTAGCTCTCGGCAGAATCGAGAAAGGCGGCGTCGGTTTGAGCGGCAAGGGCGGCGTTCGCGTATCTTGCAAGCTCCGCGTCATTTTGCTGCTCTGGAGATAGGTCTGTGCCGCTGGCCTGGGGCGCGCGCGTATTGAATGCGTCGACAAAGCTCTGCATGCCCTGTTTCATAAAGAAGGGCCCGTAGATGGGTGAATTGAACGCAATGGGGACGGAAAAGGCTGCAGCGAGAACGAGCGTACAAATCCATACGGCCTTGTCTCTTAGGATTAGTTTGAGAAGAAGTCGACAGTACATTTAGAAGCACCTACGTTCCTCAAAGAATTGTTAGATTAAAAGTAACAGACCGGATGAAGATACGTGCGACGGGGGCGAGGCGAATGGCTGAGCGGTATCGATATGCGGGTTCAACGGTATCACATTGGCCACATAGATTTTTAACTTGCATTTCTACCCGCCCTTTTCGTAGAGTCGCCGATACGTGCTTAGCGCACCCTCGGCGCGTCCGGCAGGCTTTGCGAAATGGGATCCAGGAGACTTCGGCGCAGCATCATCTTGCGGAATGCTTCTAATGAGCCTCCCATCCTTCAAAAACAGAATCTCATCGCACAGCCTATCGACCGAATCCAAGATGTGGGATGACATGATGATGCACGTACCAGAATCGGCCAGCTTCCTGAGAATCTCGGAATGCAAGTCCACCCTGCTGGGGTCGAGCGCGTTCATGGGCTCATCTAATAGAAGGTACCACGCGCCCGTCGCATACGCAATCGCCAGGGTAAGCTGCTGCTTCATGCCCTGGCTCAGAGTGCGGATCCTCATCTTCGCGAACTCGCCTATCTGCGTTTGTTCCACTATCTCTTCGATATCGCGAGCATGCGGCCACATATCGCAAACCATCTTGAGGTGATCTTCCGCACGCAATCCGGGATACAGCAGCGTCCCCTCACCAGGTGCATAGAAGATCATAGAACGGACCTCTCTCGCACCCGTACCCTGCACCTCATCCAGAACGATGCTCCCGTCCACGCGAGGACCCGGCAAACCTGCCATCGCACGCAGCAACGTCGTCTTTCCATGCCCGTTCGGAGCGACGAGACCGTAGACCGTACCCGGGGCAAACTCAGCGTTCACCGAATCTACGAGCACCTTCTTTCCATAAGAGATCGTCAGCGTTTGAAGGTCAATCATCGAGATCATCCCCTTTCGATCTTTGGAACACTCAGGCGCACCATCAACGGAGATACGGCGCCCAAGACCACCAGCAGAGCGCCCGATGCGCCGACGACCTCTCCAAAAGGCATCGCGTTCGTCCCTCGCCCAAGGAACCCAATCGTCCCCACCTGGGAAGCGGGATCAAACGAGGCGAATGGAGCCAGCAGCGCGACGCCCATGCCCACGCTTTCAACATGAGCGCTCAACGAACCCAACACCAAGAGAACCGCGCAAACCATTCCGGTGACAACGGAGTTGCGGCTAATCGCTGCTGTCAACGCAGCGACGACGGAAATCACGCCGTATGCCATAACCAGCAACGGAATACTGCACAACACCGCCTCCCCCACCGTGGACGTTGTCGAAGCTCCCGCCCGAATGAGAGCGACGGGATACTCCGATCCACCCGCACCGTTCTTAATCACGGACACAACGACAGCGGGAACCATCGACACCAAAAGCAGCACCAAGCCAAGCAGGAGAGCCAGCGCAACAGCCGTCAGAAAACGCACATGCGCTGTTGCGGGGATCTGGAGAACCAGAAGGGAACGACACTGCAGGTGGGTGCACGCGAGCGATGTGACAACCACGGGCAACAGCAAAAATAAGGAGGGAAGCGCTGCCTGGAGATACGAAAGGAGGATTAATGGGGGCATCTTCGTACTTAACTCGTAAACCTTGGGGTCCGGCAAGCTCGCGATCGACTCAAGCAGAAGGGCGCGCGCCTCCGCACGAGAAGGAGTCTCCGGCTCGATTCCGATCGATTGCAGGAGAGTCGCATCTGCCGCGCCCAGCTCACCTCGAGCGCGCTCGTACGTCGCAAGGCTTCGAAACCCCTCCGCAGGCATAGGCGCGTACACGAAACCCGAAAGAGCATCCCGCATGTCTTCCAGGGCCGCTTTGCCCTCGACGTCCATATTCGCAGCGTTCTGCTCTAGATACCGATCTATTGAACGGAGCTCCCCATCCCTATACCGAACAGCGGAAACGTTATCAGCGTCAGGAAACATCTCGACCAGAGCCGGGGCCAGCATCGTCGTCGACATTGCAATCGCGCATACGGCGAGGGTAGGAGAACGCAGGAGCAGTTTCCCCATCGTTCTTACGTATGCAACGGCGGAGGCACAAGCGCTCGAACGAGTTGCCGTTCTCGATGCAGTGAAGGAACCTCTCTCAAGACAAATCGGGGATATCGGGCACGCGCAGCCGCTCTTTCCAGCAACGCAAAGCAGGCTAATTGCCAGCACCTCGATCCCGATTGCGCATACGAGGGCAATCGCGCCACGCTCGAAGCAAAGTCCAGGCAGATTCACTATCTGCGTTGTCGGGTACGGGCTATAGGCGCCGACGGTCAACTCAGTGTTCGCATACGTAAGGGGATTCAACAGGGCGAACTCACGTAAAGCGATGGATCTTCCGTAATACCCGGGAACCATCGTCACCCCCATCAGGGCACATACGAACACGATTCCAAGCGTAGGGTTATTGGCAATCTTCACGGCAAGGTGAACGCTGCCACCAAGAATTGCAAGATGGCCGTCTGCGCGAACACCAGCCAAGCCGGTTTGATAACCGGAGTCGCATATTGAATGTAGCCTATCGGATAGAACGGCGAGCCCGGGCCATTCTTCACAAGCGCGGCGATTATCCCTGGAAGATTGATGGCGAGGACGGCAAGCATTGCAAAAACACTCGCCCATACGCTCGATGCAACAAGTCTACCCAGCTCGCCCATCGGTGCCTGGATGATGAGCTTTTCACGTTTGTTAAGACGCGCGGCAAGGAACGAGACGGCAACGGCCGTTGCGACCCATAGCAAGTACTCCTTCGATCCGTCATAATAGGTGTACTCTCCATCCGATATCTGCAGAAACGGAAGTAGGGGAGAGAGCGGTGCCAAGATAAGACGTCCCGCGGCAAGAGGGTACAGAAGCGCGGGCATGCTTGATGAAGAGGTATAGACACCGTCCTCCCCCGCATTCACAAGCGCATCCGCATAGGATGCTGACAATTCCTGCTCAACACGGGTTATTCCCGACTCGAGGTATTCGACCCGTCCGTCGATGCCAGCCGCGCTCCTGAAGACGGGCAGAGCACAAAGAACCATCAACGCAACAACGACAACACAGAGCGACCTGGAGGAGAGAAGCGACCTAAAGATCGCCTTCGAGATTTTGAGCATATTCATCGCCAACCTTAACCTCATCCAGTCGGAACAGAGGGGCCGAACAAAATGCTCGGCCCTTATTACTTGCCGGCAAAGTCAATTTAACATAAACTGTTAAAAAGTAACCTGAGTTTTTTAAATTCTTCGGAGGTTATTATGAGTTCCGACAATCGCACTCCCCGGCTTCATTCCTTCCGCATCGCATGTGCGATAGCCTCTGCGACCCTTTGCGCCACCGCCATCGCACAAGTGGCGTTCTCCTTAAAGCCAGCAATCGAAGTGCTCGACAACCCTGTAATTGCAGACTCCCCCGCGTATCCAGCCCTTGCGATCTCGACATTGGTCCCTGCCGTCATCGGTATCGCTACGACCATCCTCAGCGCCGTTCTCGTGTGGACGATCAAGAGCGGAGACCCCTTCAAGAAAGGGTCTGCGACATGCTTGAAGGCGCTCGGCATTCTCTTCGTTGTTCAAGCTGCCACCAGCCTCTACGCCGGCTCACTCAAAACCTCCGTTTCGATGTTTGGCGGCGAGGGGGCCGTCGGCGCCCAAGAGATCGCTTCATCATTCGATTGGACCTCTCTGGTTCTCGGCATCGTCCTGTTCATGCTTTCCCAGCTCTTCTTGTACACCCGAGAGCTGTACCTCGACTCCGACGAGATTGCGTAAGGAAACGCCATGCCCGTAATTGTTCGCCTCGACAAGATCATGGCCGAGCGAAAGATTTCCTCGAACGAACTTGCCGAAAGGATTGGAACCACGCCCGTGAACCTGTCCCGTATTAAAAAAGGGCATATTCGCGGCATTCGCTTCAACACACTCGAGCAGCTATGCCTCGCCCTTCGTTGCCAACCCGGAGACCTTCTCGAAGTCATGAGCGAAGAGGATGCCCGAAAGGAGTTCGGACTCGATTGGTCCGCCGAGGATTAGAGGGCGGTCGTACTCGCCCTGCACACGGGGATGCGAATCGGCGAGGTCTGCGGCCTTCGGTGGTGCGATGTGGATTTCGAGACGGGCCTGATCTCGATCAGACACTCGGTGGCGTACGCGAAGGGAATGGGTTCGTTCATCAAGGACACCAAGACCCATGACGCCAGGGGTATCCCCATCGACCCGGTCGGCCTACTCCCCTTCCTGAAGGAGACCCACGAGATCGACTGCGGAAAGCTGCGCTTGCGCGGCCTTACCGGGGCGGTCGAGATCGGGGACTGCTACATCCTGTCGGAGCCGGGCGCGACCTTCGCGACGACAAGCTATATCCGCAGGGCGTTCAAGACGTTCTCGGAGACCAACGGCCTCATGGGCACCAACGACGAGCTGATCACGTTCCACGGCCTTCGCCACACGTTCGCAACGCAGTGGATCCGCCAAGGCGGCGATATCAAGGCGCTCTAATCGATCCTCGGCCACAAGGACGCCATGGCGACGCTCAACGTCTACGCCGACATCGAGCCCATCTCCAAAATCCATAACATGCTGCGCGCCACGCCGTGCCTTTGGCGCGGGCACCTCGGGCCGAGGGTCGATCCGGGTCCCATGTTCCAGCAGAGGATCCAGGAGTCCATCGAGACGCTCCAGGCGTTCGGCTACGGCATCACCGAGCCGGACGACCGAAATATCGCCATACGCGACGTGAAGACGAACAGTTGGCTCTAGCTCACCGAGTACGCGGCAGTGCTGGGCCCATCCCAACTGAGGTCACGGTGGTCCGATAGGGGCGCCGCCCGCGGCATGCGCCGCGGAGCGGTATCCCCTACCGAAGGGCGGGGATGCCCTCCGCTTCCAGTTCGGAATCAGCCGTCGGAGGCGTTCGGCTGACTGCGGGAACGGCCTGTCCGCTCAATGTGTTCGGCTGAGATCGGAAATCAACCCAACACGAGCCGGACACGCGCCAGACGGCTCTTCCCCGTGCGGCCTTCCCCCTTACGCTCATGTTGCAGGCATGTAACGCCGCAGCGAGCGCGCCTTTTTTGCGCCAGACAGGTACAATGATGAACACTGTACCGTAGCGGAGCGCCCCGCGCGCGCCGCAATCACGCGAAAGGGTTTCCCATGGCCGAGATCTCGTCCTCCCGTATCGTCATCACCGTCCTTGGCAAGAACCGCCCCGGCATCGTCGCCGGCGTCACCCGTGTCCTAGGCGAGGCCAACGTCGACATCCGCGACATCACGCAGTCCATTATCGAGGACATCTTCACCATGACCATGCTGGCCGATACCGCCGAGTCCAAGCTCGACTTCGCCGAGCTGCAGAAGGCGCTGGCCGAGGCCGGCGAGCTTTCGGGCGTCAACGTGTCCATCCAGCGCGAGGACGTCTTCAACTTTATGTACCGCCTGTAGCGAGCAAGCCGCTGGGGATAGCCTGACGCGCGCATGCCCATGCAAGTCACCCCGATGCGGCCCGGAGAGGAGCGCGCATGGCCTACGACGCCAAGAAAATCTATTACCGCTTCGATGACCACTTGAGCCGCCTGGTTCTGGATTACGAAGCAAGCCGCCAGATTTCGCCTGAGAGCGAAAGCCTCTACCACGGCCTGCCGACCGACCCTTATGACGAGGGCCTGTTTGTCGAGCACAATGTCAAGCGCGGCCTGCGCAATGCCGACGGCTCGGGCGTGGTCGCGGGTCTCACTCGTATCTCGGATGTGCACGGCTACAACAAGGTCGACGGAAAGGTCGTGCCCGATCAGGGCAAGCTCACGCTTCGCGGCTACAGCATCGAGGATCTGGTCAACAATGCCCAGGCCGAGAATCGCTATGGCTACGAGGAAATCGCCTATCTGCTTATCACGGGTTCGCTGCCCAACAAGGAAGAGCTCGACGGCTTTTGCGAGCGCCTGGGCGCCTTTAGACATCTGAGCGACGAGTACGTTAAAGAGTTCCCTATGACCACGGTATCGTCGAGCATCATGAACGTGCTCCAGCGCGCCGTACTGCTGCTCTACGCCTTCGATGCCGAACCAGACGTGATCACGCCCGAGCACGAAATCGACGTCGCCATTTCCATGCTCGCACGTCTCCCGCGCATCGCCGCCTTCGCACACATGGCCTCGGTCGCCAAGCTTCGCGGCTCCGAGGTTCACGTGCCGCACCCTACGCCCGGTCTCTCCACCGCCGAGACCATCCTACAGGTCCTGCGCGGCGGCATGGCGTTCACCCGCGATGAGGCGATGCTGCTCGACGTTATGCTCATGCTGCATGCCGAGCACGGCGGCGGCAACAACTCCACCTTCGCTTGCCGCGTGCTGTCGTCTTCGGCCACCGACCCGTATTCCGCCTACGCCGCGGCTATCGGCTCGCTCAAGGGCCCGCGCCACGGTGGTGCCAATGCCAAGGTCGTGTCTATGCACGAGGACATCCGCGCGCATGTCTCCAACTGGGAGGACGAGGACGAGGTCGCGGCCTACCTGGGCAAGATCCTCGACAAGCAGGCCTTCGACGGCACGGGTCTCATCTACGGCATGGGCCACGCCGTCTATACGCTCAGCGACCCGCGCGCCGAGGTCTGCCGCCGTTACGCGCGCTCGCTGGCAGCCAAGAAGGACTTGGGCGAAGAGTTCGCGCTCATCGAGCGCATCGAGCGCCTGGCACCCCAGGTCATGCGCGACCACGGCATGACCAAGCCCATCTGCGCCAACATCGACCTGTACACAGGCTTTATCTACAAGATGCTCGGCGTGCCCGAGACGCTTTTTACGCCGTTATTCGCCGTCGCCCGCATGGCCGGCTGGTCGGCACACCGCATGGAAGAGCTCTTCTGCGCGCACCGTATTATTCGCCCGGCCTATCGTCCGGTGATCGAGCCGCTGGAGTACAAGCCGCTCGCCGACCGCTAGGACGCGAACCGTTATAGAACTCGAGCGTGGCCAGGGACCCAAGCCCTCGGCCACGCTTTTTATGCCAGTAGAAAGGGCTGCATCAAATGATTGTGTTTTCCGATATGGATGGGACGCTGCTGACGAGCGATAAGCAAATGAGCGATGCCACCTGGGCGATGCTCGACGAGCTCGCACGTCGTGGCATCGAGTTTGTGCCCTGCACGGGACGTCCGCTGTCGGGCATCTTTGAGCCCATTCTCGCCCATCCCGCCGTGCATTACGCGGTCTGTGCCAACGGCGCCAGCGTCTGGCAGCTCGACGAGGATACGCCCACCGACGCCTCGCGCGCCACGTGCATCTTGAGCCGTCCGCTCGACCGTGGCATTGCCCACCGCATCCATCGCATTGCCGCCGGCCACGATGTGACCTTCGATATCTTCGCGGATGGGCAGTGCTTCCTCCCCCGCTCGCTATACGGGCGTCTGGATGAGTTCTGTGGCGGCGACCCCCACATCGCGGCTTCGCTCAAGCGCACACGAACGCCGATCGACATGAATATCGACAGCAAGATCGACGAGGTCGAGACGCTCGAACGCATCGCTATGTACTGGCACGACCCCGCCGATCGCGACGCCATCGCGGCGGCGCTCGACACGCTCGGAGGCATTGAGGTCACGCGTTCGTACGCCATGAATATCGAGGTTATGGGCGAAGGCGCCACCAAGGGAACGGCCCTCACGTGGCTGTGTGAGCATCTGGGCGAGCGTCTCGCCGACGCCTGGGCGTTCGGCGACAACATCAACGACATCCCCATGCTGCAGGCAGCGGGCCATGGCATGGCCATGATCAACGCCGAGCCCGAAGATCGCGAGGCCGCCGACGCCATCACCGAATACGACAACGACCACGACGGCGTCGCCCGCACCATCATGGCCGCCCTCGCCTAGTCATTGGTCAGTCATTGGGGACGTTCTTAAACGACTAGTCACTGGGGACACTCTTCGCAAAAAGCTGCAAGGACTGTCCCCCACTGTCGGCAGAAAAGGAACGTCCCCATCTGCCGGATTAGGAGAGACTCTCCAGCACGCGACGGAGCTCCTGCTGGACGGCGTGGTCGCGGTTACAACCCACCACGCGATCGGCCACCGCCTTGAGCGCGGGGCGCGCGTTTTCCATCGCGCAGCCCGTGCCGACAAAGCGAATGATCTCGTAGTCGTTCATCGAGTCGCCAAACGCCATGACCTCGTCGCGACCAATGCCGTAATGCTCCGCGAGCTGCGCGATACCCGAGGCCTTCGACACACCGGGCTGCATGGCATCGATCCACGCGTTGCCCGAAGGCGCAAAAGTAAAGAGCTGACCAAGTTCGCGCTGTAGCACGTACGCACTGTCCATAACCGCACTGTCGTCGCAAAAGATACTCGCTTTGATGATATTTACGCTGGGATCGGGCAGCTCCCAAATACGCTCGGCATTGGAAAGGTCCTTATCGACCTCACGCACGAACTTGCACTCGTCATCGAGCAGGAAGGACTTGGTTCGGTCAAAGAGCGCAAGATGCAGATTGGGAAACGTCCTGACGGCTTGGGCGAGCCTTCGAATCGCCAGGTGGGAATACACCTCACGGTCTACCATCTTACCGTCGGCGTAGACTTGGGCACCGTTAGCGGCGACAAAGTCCATCTTGTCGCGAACGGGCGCAAAGAACTCGCACAGGCGATCGTAGCGACGACCTGACGATGCGGCGAAATGCACGCCATGCTCGTGTAGCGCCAGAATCAGTTCGTAGGTCTCGGGAGGCACCTGGCCGTTTTCGTCAAGCAGTGTGCCGTCCATATCGGATGCAATCAGTTTAAACATAGAAAAGCTCCCTTCGGGCTTGTTGGAATCGAACGTGTATCCGATTCCAACGTACCCAAAGGGAGCTCAAATAAGACTCCGCGGGCGTAAACGTTACAAGGACCTGGCAAATAGCTCACACATGCCAGAGGTCTCACGGTCGCGGCGTCAGGCGACACGCCACCCCGACGGCTAGTCGTTTAAGAACGTCCCCGATGACTAGTCGGCGTAGGTGAAGGTCGTGACGTCGAACATGCCCTCGGGGCGGATGCGGAGCGTCGGGATTACCGGCAGGGGCAGGAAGATGATGCCCATGATGGGGTCGAGCGGCGGCTCGATGCCCATGGCGCGCGCCTTGACCATAAAGTCGTCGTGCTGCGCGGCGACATCCTCGGCCGTGCCCTCGCTCATCAGGCCACCGAGCGCCAGCGGGATGCGCGCTACGACCTCGCCATCGCGTACCAGCACGTGGCCGCCCTGGCCAACAGCCTCGACGGCAGCCATCATGTCGGCCGCGTTGTCGCCCACCACGCACACGTTGTGCGAATCGTGGCCAATCGTCGAGGCGATGGCACCGCCCGTGATGGTAAAGCCGCGCACCCAGCCGCGACCAATGTGCTTGCCAACGAGACCCAGGCCCGCAGGACCATCACCGTCGGCGCCCTCAGCCTGCAGTGACACGCCGCGGCCGTGGCGCTCGATCAGCATAATGCGGCGCAGGCCCTCGGCGCTCTCGGGGCGAGCCATGCCCGTGATGACCTTACCCGGCACCACGTCAATCACGGCCTCGCCCGGCTTAAAGGCATAGTCAAACACGTCGAGCGAAAGCTTCGGCAGCTTAACGGAGGCGCGCAGCTCATCGGCAAGGGCCGCAACCTCGGCCATCTCGGGTGCGATCTCGCCCACAAAGGTGCCGTCCTGCGCCACCAGAGCACCGGCGGCATATACGCGATGCGGAGCCTTGGCAAACGTCAGGTCATCGAGCAACAGCAGGTCGGCGCGTTTGCCCGGGGCGATCGCGCCACGGAGCTCATGCGGGTCGCGACAGCCGTGGTCCAGGCCAAATGCCTCAGCCGTGGAAAGGGACGCCATGGAGATGGCGACCACCGGGTCGATGCCGGCCTCGATGGCCACGCGGCAGGCATTGTCGATCATGCCGGTCGAAAGAGCATCGGAGGGAGCGCGGTCGTCGGTCGCAAAGCAGCAGCGGCGGGCGCGGGCAGGGTTCTCCAGCAGCATCGGAGACAAATTGGCCAGGTCGTGGCTGCACGTGCCCTCACGCAGCATCACATACATGCCGCGGGACAGCTTGTCGAGCGCCTCCTCGGGAATCGTCGACTCGTGGTCGGCGATAATGCCCGCTGCGGCATAGGCGTTGAGGTCCATACCGGCAACGAGCGGCGCGTGGCCGTCAACCTGCTTGGACGGCGTCTGGTTGGCAGCATCGATGCGGGCACAGGTCTCGGGGTCGGCCATAAAGACGCCCGGCAGGTTCATCATTTCGCCCAGACCAAAGACATCGCCCGGATGCTCGGCAAAAAACGCCTGCATGTCAGCGGCGGTAATCACAGCGCCCGCTTGCTCGTCGGGCAGTGCGGGCACGCACGAAGGCATCATGTACTTGATGGAGATGGGCGCACGACGACCATCCTCGATCATAAAGCGCAGGCCGTCGAGACCGGCAACATTGGCAATCTCGTGGCTGTCGGCAATGGCGGTGGTAGTACCGCGCGTCGCGGCCATGCGAGCATACTCGGCGGGACGGATGTTCGAGGACTCAATGTGCAGATGCCCGTCAATAAAACCGGGAGCGAGATAGCGACCCTGGCAGTCGACGACCTCAGTTGCCTCGTAGGTGCCAGCGGCATCGTCGCGACCATCGTAGAGCACGCCGACGATCACACCGTCCTTGACG
>CABUMZ010000035.1 GCA_902492825.1 uncultured Collinsella sp. | reverse complement strand
GCCTTGGATGCAGGTATTTGACCGTGGCGGACGTTCCCATGGAGGAGCTGCTCGATACCGACCGCTTCGACTTTATGCGCGCCTACAACTCCGCCGCTTGGATCGAGGCCATGGAGCATCCCGAAGAGCACGACGATCCCGAGGTGCTCGAGTACGACATCGAGACCTTTGTGTACTCACGCCGCAAGCCGTTTGACCTGCAGAAGTTCACCGATTTTGTTGAGCAGGAGTGGCCCGACGAGGTCATCCGCGTCAAGGGTCCGCTGTGGCAGGCCAGCAATCCGGACATGTGCTACATGTTTGAGCAGGCCGGCCACCAGATGCGCCTGATGGAGAACGGCCTGTTTGTCGACTCGGCGCCCGAGGGCGAGAAGCAGAAGATCATCGACGAGAACCCCGAGATCATGCAAATTTGGGACGACGAGACGGGCGACCGCATGACGAGTCTGTGCATCATCGGCCGTCACATGGACAAAGATGCGCTCATCGCCTCCCTCGATGCTTGCCTGACCGACTGGCACCGCGCCTAGGTTTATCCAAGCGGGCATTTGTCCGCCTACGTAACCGCCAAACCACCACGAAGGTGCCCTTCGTGGTGGTTTTTCGTTCTGAGCCAAGGAGATTCATGTTCAACATTGTGCTGTATGCGCCCGAGATTCCGGCCAATACGGGCAATATCGGCCGCACCTGCGTGGTCACCGGCGCCCGCCTGCATCTGGTGGAGCCGCTGGGGTTTTCGCTCGACGGCAAGACGGTGCGTCGCGCCGGCCTGGGCTACTGGCAAAACTTGGACGTGACAACCTATGCCGGCTGGGAGGATTTCCTTGCGCGCAACGGCCTCTCCCCCGCCGACGAGCGCCTGCATCTGCTGACCAAAAAGGCACGCCGCACCTATGCACAAAGCACCTACCGCGACGGTGACTATTTGGTCTTTGGCAGCGAGAGCTCGGGCATTCCCGAGCCACTGCTTGCCGCGGCGCCCGAGCGCTGCGAGCGCATCCCGATACTGCGCGATTGCGACTCGCTCGATAACGCCGAGGCTTGGGAAGCTCACGAGGAATCGCTCGGACATACCGAGGACAGCCACGAGGCCATCCTTCAACAGGACATCTGCGGCAACTTCGTCAACCCGGACGACTACCGCATCAGCGCCCTCAACCTCTCCAACAGCGCCGCCATCGTCCTCTACGAAGCCCTGCGCCAAACAGGCTTTCCGGGAATGTGACAAAGGGACTGTCCCTTTGTCACATTCGGTTATAGGTAGCGACCGGTAATGCTTGCGGAGCAGGCCACGATGTCGCCCGGCGTTCCGGCGCAGACGATTTGCCCGCCCGCGTCGCCACCGCCCGGGCCCATGTCGATCACGTAATCGGCATTGCGGATAAGGTCGAGATCGTGCTCGATCACGATAACCGTGGCGCCCTTGGCAACAAGGCCGTCGAACACACTCAGCAGTAGCTGAACATCGAGCGGATGCAAGCCAATCGTGGGCTCATCGAACACGAATACGGCATCGTCCTGCACGCGGCCCATCTCGCTCGCAAGCTTAAGACGCTGCGCCTCGCCGCCCGAGAGCGCCGGCGTGGGCTCACCGAGCGTAAGATAGCCCAAGCCCAGGTCGTGCAAGGTCTGCAAGCGCGCCTGAACTTTCTTGAGCCCCACCGTGGCGTCGAGAGCCTCGTCCACGCTCATGTCCATGAGCTGCGGCAACGTAAGCAAGCTCCCATCCTTGCCCTCGCGATGGATATGCGAAGCCGTGTCTGCATAACGCGAACCGCGACATGCCGGGCAGACGATCTCGACGTCGGGCAAAAACTGCACGTCGAGCGATATCGAGCCCGTGCCATCGCACGTAGGGCAGCGCAGAGTACCAGTGTTATAGCTAAAGGCACCTGCCTTGTAGCCGGCTGCCTTGGCCTCTGGCGTGCGGGCGAAGGCGCGGCGCAGCTCATCATGGATGTCGGCATAAGTCGCCACCGTCGAGCGCACGTTGGCGCCGATAGGCGTAGCGTCAATCAGGTTTGCGCGGGCAATGCCTTCGGCATCGATCCAACGCACATGTTTTGGCAGGCGCTCGCCGGCTGCCTGCGCCTTGAGTGCCGGGATAAGCGTCTCGAGCACCAACGTCGTCTTGCCCGAACCCGAAACGCCCGTAACCGCGACGAGACGGCCGCGCGGGATATCGACTTCGAGCGGCTTGACGGTATGGATAGCATCGGTTGCCATGTGGATATGCCCCTGGTCGAACATCTCGTCGTCAGTCACCTGCGGACGCAAGCGTTTGGGCTCTGCGCGCAAAAACGGAGCGATGCGGCTGCCCCGCGATTGCTCGACCTCGCCTACCGTACCAATGGCAATCACATTACCGCCGTCTGCTCCGGCAACGGGGCCCATCTCGACGAGATAGTCGGCTTCCGCCAGTACGCGCGTATCGTGGTCGACAACAACCACGGTGTTGCCGTCATCCACCAGATCGCGCATCACGCCCACCAAGCCGTCGACATTGGCAGGATGCAAGCCGATCGAAGGCTCGTCCAGCACATAAAGCACGCCTGTCGATCGGTTGCGCACCACGCGAGCAAGCTGCACGCGCTGGCGCTCACCCGTGGAGAGCGTAGCACCGGCGCGGTCGAGTGAAAGGTAATCGAGACCCAGGTCGACCAGACGACGGGCCGCACTCAAAAACGAATCGCAGATATCCGTCGCCATGGGCTGCATCTCGGCCGGCAAGGATGCGGGCACCCCGCGCACCCACTCAATCGCCTCGCCCAATGTCATGGCCGCCGCCTGCGCCAGATTGATACCGCGCACCTGGGGCTGGCGCGCAGTCTCGGAGAGACGCGTGCCGCCGCAGTCACGGCATGGCCCCTCGCGTAAAAAGCGCGCAACGCGCTTGAGGCCCTTGTCGTCCTTAACCTTGGCGAGCGCATTCTCGACGGTATAGACGGCGTTGTAATAGGTAAAGTCGAGCGGCGTGGCGCCCTCGCCGTTTTTGGGAACGTAAAGAATGTGCTTCTTAACCGCCGGGCCGTGGAACACGATATCGCGCTCTTGAGGCGTGAGCTGGTTAAACGGCACGTCGGTGCGCACGCCCATCTCGCCGGCCACCTGCTTCATCAGATCCCACATGAGCGTGCCCCAAGGAAGCACCGCGCCCTCGTTGATAGCCTTTGACTCGTCGGGCACCAGGCTCGCCTCGTCCACCTCGCGCATAACGCCGGTGCCGCCGCAGGTGGGACACGCGCCACCACTATTGAAAGCCAAATCCTCGGCACTCGGCGCGTAGAACTCGCGGCCGCACGTCAGACACGTGAGCGACAGGCCTGCGGCCACGTTAAGGCTCGGCTCAACGCGCGCCCCGCAGTGCGGGCACACGTGATGGGCGCAACGGCTAAAGAGCAGACGCAGGCTATTGTTAAGCTCGGTCATGGTGCCAAAGGTGGAACGCACGCCCGGCACGCTGGGGCGTTGATGCAATGCGAGCGCCGCCGGCACGTGCAGCACCTCGTCCACCTGGGCGTGCTCGGCTTGCGTCAGGCGACGTCGAGTATAGGTGCTGAGCGCCTCCAGGTAACGGCGCGAGCCCTCGGCGTAAAGAACGCCCAGTGCCAGCGAGCTCTTACCCGAACCCGACACGCCGGCAATACCCACGAGCTTTCCCAGCGGGATATCGATATCGATGTCCTTAAGGTTATGGACACGCGCTCCGCGCACTTCGATAGCCTGCGGGCTCATCTTCTGTTCCGTCACCTTTATCACCCTACTCATGCCATAAAACTCGATCGCGAATGTACGCGCCCAGCATGGGCACGGTAAACCGGACGAGGCCGTATCCGGCAGCCTCGATGACGCGCTCGCGAATCAGGCTTGCGCGATATTTGCTCGCCCAACTCTGAGTACGGTCGCAGCGCTCAATGATATCCGCCATGCGCGTCGGCTCACCCTCGTCAGCAGCCATGGCCTCGACAAAGAGGCGTTGCGGACTGCGCAACCCGTAATACAAGGGAGCGTCAACTGCTTCGTAGAACTCGGAGACAGCGTCCTTATGGCCAGCCTCGACATCGCACACTTCAATGACCTGCGAGCCACGCCGGACAGCAGAGCGCCACATGTAATAGCCCACCAGCTGAACCATATAGGGATGCCCCATGCTCTTGCGTGCCGCAAGGTCCGCTGTCTCCGCGTCAACGTAAAGACCAGCGTCTTTGACCGTCTGGATATATGAATCGCGCACCTTGGGCAAAGATATCGCCCCCAGCGTACGCTGCTGGGCACGCCGCAAAAACGTCACGCTCGGCTCTTCGAGCAGATCGTCAACCATACTGGGTAAGCCGGCAAAAACAAGCGCAAGACCGCGCTGGTCGCTATCGGACAAGCCCGTGGCATCCTGGTCTCCGAGCACCTGCTGATAGAGAACGGCAAGAGCCGCCAGTTCCTCGATAGACGCCGATTGCGCCTCGTCAATCGCAAACAGTATGCCCTTGCCTGGACCGAGCTTCTTAAGGCGCTCGTTGACCAGCCCTCGCAACGTCTCGCCCTTTGCTCGCGCCGCCTCGACCGACATCCGGCCAAACGAAGGACCGAACTCCGTTGACGTCACAACGGGTTTATTCGAGCGAAGCGCGTCGGCCAAGCGGTCGCATAAGCCAAGCGAAGCGGAATCGGAGACAACCGCCCATCCGCGCTCGCTGGCCAGACGTTGCAGCTCCCGCAGGAGAACTGTCTTGCCGCAGCCGCGGTTTCCCGTAATGAGCATGAGCCTGCCCGGCGCTCCGGCGCCGTTATCGAGCCCTTCCTCAAAATCTTCGATGACCGACTCGCGGCCGATGAGTATCGGAGGCCGCTTGCCAGCCGTGGGCTTAAAGGGATTTGGATTCATGTCGGCCTCCTCGGATTGGCAAACCCTGGTAATAGTTATACCAACTTATATCGAGTTATACCAATAGCATGTGACAAAGGAGCTGTCCCTTTGTCACATGTGGCCGAAAAACTCGGCGTCTGCTGCTCGCCAGGGGCGGAAGGTGGCGGGATCGATCTTTACGTGCGTCGCGGCGGGCACGTCGTACCATTTGACCGTGTAACCGGCGCCGTGAGAACAAAAGACCGAGTCGGGCGTGTTGGGCAGATCGGCCTCGGGCTCATAGGCGGCCGTCTCGATTACGCGCTCGGCATCATGGCAAGCCGAATAGCCGGCGAACTCCAGGTACAGATGACCGCGACCGCTCGTGTAGGCAGCCACCTCCAGCGCATAATCCTGCACCTCAGATGCCGGCACGCGACCCGCAAGCTTCGCCCGGTCGCCTGTTATCGTCGGCGGCTCGTACTCGGCACCCATGCGCGTGGCATCCGAGAGCGCCCGGCCCACGCACTCCCCCGGCACCTCGAGCTCAAAGCGGTACCACGGCTCCAACAGCACCGCCGCGCCGGCCTCACGCGCCTGCATCAAACCCTGGCGAATCGCGCGGTACGTGGCCTGGCGAAAATCGCCGCCCTCGGTGTGTTTGGCATGCGCACGGCCGCCCGTAAGCGTAATGCGCGCATCGGTGATGGGCGAGCCGGTCAGCACGCCCAGGTGATCGCGCTCCATGGCGTTGGTGAGTGCCAAACGCTGCCAGTTAAGATCGAGCTCGTCGGTCGAGGTCACGGTGCCAAACTGCACGCCCGAACCCGCTGGCAACGGCTCCAGGCGTAGATGCACCTCGGCATAGTGGCGCAGTGGCTCAAAGTGGCCCACGCCCTCGACCGGCTGCGAAATAGTCTCCTTATAGAGAATGCCGCCAGACTCAAAATCAATCGAAAGGCCAAAGCGATCGCCCAGCACTCGCTGCACGACTTCGAGTTGCACCGCACCCATCAACTGCAGATGAATCTGCTCAAGATGCGTGTTCCAGCTTACGCCGAGCATGGGGTCCTCATCGGCAAGCTCGGTCAGCGCTTGGAACACCGTATGGACATCGCGCTCGCCCGGCAGCACCGTATAGGTGAGAACCGGCGCTATGACAGGCGCATCGCCCGCGGGCTCCGCGCCCAAGGCATCACCCGGGTGAACGTGCGCAAGGCCCGTCACGGCGCAGATGCCGCCAGCAGCAACTTCTTGGACAAGCTCGTACTTCTCGCCGTTATAGATACGGACCTGATCGATCTTTTGCTCCCATGCCTCGACACCGGAACGTCCGCCAATCATCTGTTTTGCGTGCAGTGTGCCGCCGGTCACTTTAACCCATGCCAAGCGCTCGCCGCGATCCCCGCGGCTGACACGATAGACGCGCGCGGCAAACTCCGGGAGCCATGCCTGTTCACGCATCAGCGCACATATGCCATCCAGCAGCTCGTCCACGCCTTGGTCCTTGAGCGCCGAGCCGGCAAAGCAGGGAAAGAGCTTGCGCTCGGCAACCATGCGCGACAGCGTTGCGACAGAAAGCTCACCCGCCTCAAGAAACTCCTCGAGCGCTTCTTCGTCTAACGCGGCAGCGTCCTCCTGAACGGCACCGCCCGCCAACAGTTCGTTGGCATCCAGGCAGCCTTCGGAAAGACGCTGCCCAAGCTGTGCCAGCAAAACATCGCGGCCGGGATTCTCCAAATCGATTTTGTTGATAAAGATGAACGTCGGAATGTCATAGCGCGCGAGCAGGCGCCACAGGGTTTCGGTATGGCCCTGCACGCCATCGTTGGCGCCCACAACTAAAATCGCGTAGTCGAGCGCGCGCAGCGTGCGCTCCGCCTCGGCAGAAAAATCGACATGCCCCGGTGCATCCACGAGCATGACGTGGGTATCGCCATGGTCGAGCACGGCCTGTGACGAGAAAATCGTGATGCCGCGCTCGCGCTCGATCGCATTAGTGTCCAGATGCGAATCGCCATCGTCCACGCGCCCGCGCTTGCGAATGCGACCCGCGTTGAACAGCATGGCCTCGGCCAGCGTGGTCTTGCCGGCATCGACATGCGCCAAGATTCCAACGACCGCTTGCTTCGACATGGCTCTCCTCTTATTACAAGCCCATCGCACGCGGCAACGGGCGCTCACGCTCCACACTGGATGATACAATTTACGGGCCGGCGGGCGAAGCGGGCCCTATCCCCCGACCGAGCTCATCGCCCCGCGTTGCCGCGCGGCGTTTTTCGTAGGTTCGCGCCTTGCGAAAGCCGGCTTGCAAAACAGCACAGCGAACGAAAATAGCCCCACCCGGGGCCATTTTCGTTCGTACGAATTGTTGACACGCGCCCCTGCTCTTACGCCTCGCGCAGCCAGTCGAACGCAACGCGCGGCGTGCCGTCCGACACATGCACGACGCCGGCGCGCTCGAACCCCGCCTTAATACTCGCACCCTGCATGGGCAGGTTGTCCTGATGCGTGTCGATGCGCAGGTGATCGGCACGCTCCTTGGCAAAGGCAAACATCGCAGCCGCGATACCGTGCGCGGTGCCGTCGGACGCCACACGGTGCAGCACGGCGTACGGAGTGTCGCTGCGCCATTGCCCGTCCTCTATTACGTCATAGCACTCGTCCGGGCCCGGCAAAAAGGCAAACGTCGCCACCACGCGGCCATCGACTTCGCACACATAGCTGCCACCGGCGGCGATATCGGCAGCCAGTTGCTCGGCAGAAGGCGTGCCCTCGGGCCACTGCGTGGCGTTGCCATGCGCGCGCATAAAGGCGCGGGCCGCGTCATAGATAGCCATGACAGCGGGAATGTCGGTATCGAGGGTTTTTCTGATCATCACGCAGCGACCTCACGTTTATTGGTATCACTTTGATTGAGCAATAATACCAGCGTTTGGAGAGGGGCACGAAGCAGATGGGGAGCAAAAAGCGAGCCGCTTGGTCAAAAGCCAAAAGCGAGTTTTTGGGCGCTGCCACGGGCGGCGATATGAGCGACCTGTTTGCGCGCGAAGACGAGCGCCGCGACGCCCTGAACGCCGAGCGCGATGAAGCCTGGCGCTACAAGTCGTGCGAACGCAAAAACCGTTACGACACGCGCGCCGAGGCCGAGGCCGTTATGGCCGACTGCGAAAACCGCGGACGCCGCGGGCTGGCCTGCTACAAATGCGAATACTGCGGCGGCTGGCACCTGACGTCGCACCCTTGGAAATGATCTCGCGCATCCGCCTATGCTCGACAGGCTACGGGCGCGGCGGCACCAAAACATCGTAACGAACGGCCTTGCCCGCAAGTTGATAGCTCGGCTTAACACCGGCAAGCAGTGGCCCCTTCACCGGCCGCTTGATAACCAACTTGCGCGGGTGCACCGCAAGCGCAGCCTCGACCAGCGTCTCCTCATCGGCGCACGGCTGCTCCAGATGGTGCAAGAGTTGGAATTTCTTTTTAACCGCCGCGCTCTTGGTGCGTCCGGGAAACATGGGGTCCAGATACACCACGTCGGGAGCGGTGAGCTCGCCCCGCCCGATCAGCTCAGCTGTATGGTGAAGGCCGGCAATGCTGTCCTCGCCCGCATGCAAGCGCATGCGGGCCACGGCTGTCGCAAGCGCCGGATCATCTGCCGCGCGATCCAGGGCATCCTTGAGGAGCGCCGCGATCACGCAATCCTGCTCATACAGATCGACGGTAAAGCCCGCGGCCGCCAGCAGCAGCGAATCCTCGCCAAAGCCTGCCGTGGCGTCAATCGCCCATGGGCTCTCGATGCCTTTTGCGCGCGCAGCCTTTACCAGCAGTTCTTGCTGCAAACGGCCCTGTTTGAGCCGCGGAAGCATGCGGCCAAAATCGGCGCACAGCTCCATCGTGCCGTCGGTGAGCGTGAGGCCCTCGGACTTCCCGATCAGCTCAAGCCCCGCGGCCCGAGCAACAGAAAAGGGATCGACAACGCCCATGGGCACTCCTTAGCAAGCAAAACGAATACGCGAGTGCCGTTTATGCCAGCACCCAACCGTCCGCTATTGTCCCACATGCGACATGGCCCACAGCATCGCAATGCAAAGCACCGCCATCAATCCCGTGCACACGGCAGCGATCACGGAATCACCCATGCGCTTTCCCAACGACCGCGGCTCACGCACTTGCCCTGCTCCGTACATCATGGCTCCTCCTTGAGACCAGCTCCTTGTTACGGCCTCATCATCTCAGCGCCGCACATGAGCTGCCATCGATTTGGCTTACGTCCAGCTTTCCTTTTTGAAAGGTTGGACCGTACAGGCAAGAGACGCTTTCAAACGCATGCATCGCCGCGTTGAACTACAATGTGCTTCACCATATGTGCAGTACATTGGGTGCGCCAAGTTGGCGTACTCGTATCGAAAGGACCAGCCATGAGCTTCACTCGCAAGACTCTCAAAATCCTTGCTCTCATCTACTTTGTTTTGGGCATCGCCAGCCTCGTCACCGCCGGCGTCGGTATCGCCACGGGCGGTCTCGATTCCACGTACGGTTCGTACGCCACGCTCGCAGCGGTCGTGCTTATCGCCAAGGGTCTCGTCGACCTTGCCGCAGGCGTCGCCGGTATCAAGGGCGCCAACAAGCCTTCGCAGGTGGACGGCGCGTTTAAGCTCGGTATTGTTGCCGCGGTCGCCACGCTTGCCCAAGCGGTGCTCACGCTTCCCGCGTTTGGCGGCGACGCCATCAACTATGGCGCCTTTGTCATCGTGGTGTACGACCTGTTCTTTGTCCAGCAGGCGCACGCCGTTAAGGCCGAGAACAAGGACCGCCTGTAAGCGCTCGCTTCTCATAACCTCTGCAGCCAAGCAACTAAAAAGGGCCGATCGCGCATCTCCGCGGTCGGCCCTTACGTTTGCCCAGATAAAACCTACCAAAATAAACCTGTCCCTTTTTGGCGGGTTGTTAGCTGTGACGGTACTCGGCGATGATGAAGTCGATATCGGTTTGAAGGGTGTCCAGGTTTGCCAGGCGCTCTTTGTCGGCAGGGCGTGTGCGGTAGTAGTACGGCGTCATCTGGAACACCGCCTCGATGTCGGCCTGGGTATGGAGCGTAATGTTCGCAGACACCCGCCGCATTCCGACCAACTCGAGTTCGGTGGTCTGCGGCAGCTTCTCGTCATTAAGATATGGCATGTCGTAGAGCACTTCCTTAAGCCCAAACAGATGACGGGCACCCGGCACCACGGTATAGAGTGAGCCCTCTGGCGCCAGTACGCGGGCAAACTCACGCTCGTTAAAGGGAGCAAAGAGCTCGGTCACCATATCGAAGGCGCCATCGGCCACGGGGATGTCCTTCATGTTGGCCACGAAGTAGGTCGCATCGCCGCGCTTGGCGGCCAGGCGCACCATTTCTTTGCCCAAATCAAACCCGTAAGCGTCCACGCCCTGCACCGCGCCCATGGCGCTGGTGTAATAGCCCTCGCCACAGCAAATATCGAGCAGCGTCATGGGGCCATTCGTAGACGCGGCGCGCCCAGACGCCTGCTTGCGCACCAGCTCGACCATCGCATCGCGCAACGGCGCGTAGTATCCACGGTTCAAAAAGTCACGACGGCTGCGCGCCTGCGACTTGGGATCGCCCATGGAGTCGCCGCTCTTGGACGAGCGCAGTAGGTACAGATAGCCCTCGCGCGCACGGTCAAACCGGTGTCCGCCCGCACATGCAGCACCGCGCTCGTCGTCCACCAACGGCTCATGGCAAACGGGACACAGCAACATGGCAACTCCTTAGCGCGAACAACACAACGCCCACCATTGTCGCACGCCTTCCCCACCTAGTCATTGGGGACGTTCTTAAATGACTAGTCGTTTTAGAACGTCCCCAATGACTAGTCGATTAGGAGTATCATCGTCTGCGCAAATAAGCACGAAAGAGCATATTAGAGATTGAGAGCGTATGGCTGATACCGCATCTAAGCACATTGACATGACAACCGGCTCGCTGTGGCGCAATATTCCCCTGTTCGCCTTCCCCGTGGCCGCCACGAGCATCTTGGAGCAGCTGTCGAACCTCATCGCCACGGTCATCATCGGTAACTTCTCGGGCGACCAGGGAACCCTCGCCATGGCGGCGGTCGGCTCCAATGTTCCGCTTACCAGCCTTATGCTCAACCTGTTTATTGGCATGTCACTTGGCTCCAACGTGGTCATCGCCAACGCTATCGGCCGCAACGATCAGAACATGGTCAAACGCGCCGTCCATACCTCAATTTTAATGGCACTCGTGGGCTTTGTCGTCATCGCACTGGGCGAGATCTTTGCCGAGCCCATGCTCGCCGCGCTCAACGTTCCCGCCGAGACCATGCCGCTCGCCTCACTCTATCTGCGCGTCTTTTTGCTCAGCATGCCCTCGATCTTGCTCTACAACTTTGAGGCCGCGATCTTCCGCTCCGTCGGAATCACCCGCATGCCGCTGCAGGCGCTTGCCGTGTCCACCGTCCTCAACATTGGCCTGGACCTCATCTTTGTCCCCATACTCCACTGGGGTGTCGCGGGCGTCGCCATCGCCACCGCCATCGCCTACACCGTCAGCGCCACCACACTCTTTATCCGCCTGCTCAAGACCGACTCCGTCGTCCGCGTCACCCCACGCGACTTGGCTATCGACCCCGTCGCCCTCAAGCGCATCGTCAAGATCGGCCTGCCCGCCGGCATCCAAAGCGCTGTCTTTGCCGTCGCCAACATCATCATCCAGTCTGCCATCAACAGCCTTGGCACCGAAGTCATGGCGGCCTCGAGCGCCGCCATGAGCCTGGAGTACGTGTGCTACAACCTGCTCAACAGCTTTAGTCAGGCTTGCACCACCTTTGTGGGACAAAACCACGGTGCCCGCCAGATCGACCGTTGCACCAAGACGCTCAAGGTCTGCCTAGTCGAAGGCGGTATCGTCGCGCTCACCACAATTATCGTTATTGTTGGCCTGGGGCGCGAGATCTTGTCGCTGTTCAACAGCGATCCCAACATCGTCTCGATCGGCTATATCCGCGTGTGCTCGATCTTCCCGGCATACGCCTTTAGCATGTTCTACGAAAACATGTCAGGCTACCTGCGCGGCTTTGGTATTTCACTCACGCCCGCCCTCATCACCATGATCTGCGTCTGCGGCATCCGCTTCTATTGGGTGTTCTGCGTGTTCCCGCACTTCCGCACCTTTGCGAACATCATGATGGTCTACCCCATCAGCTTGGGCACCACGGCGTTCTTCATGGTCGTGGCGGTACTACTCTGCCACCCGGCACGCACCTATCGCGCCACCCAAGCCAAAGCGACAGCCCGCTAAACACCGCACCCAACGCCACGCCAGTCATTAATTGACAATATGCGAGCTCATATAGTCGATAAAGCGCCTCGTGGCGATAGGCATGGTGTCCCAGCTGCGCCAGGCGGCCACCACGTCGCGCGAGGGGGCATGCACGATGGGCCGCACACAAATATCGGCTCGCATGCCCTCCACAGTACGCCGGTAGAGCATGCTCACGCCTAGGCCCTCCTCCACCATCGCCATGATGGTGTAGTCGTCGGTCACCTCACTCGTCACGCGCGGCGACAGTCCATGCGTTGCGAATGCATCGAGCACCAGACTCTGTTCGCCCTCATCCAGCAGCACAAACGGCTCGGACGCCAGGTCGGCAAGTGTCACCTTTTCCTTTGCCGTCAGCGGATGCGCGGCCGGCAACAATGCTACCAACTCGTCGTGATAGACCACGCGCTTCTCGAGCCCAGCGGTAAATCCGCGTGCCGTAAAACAAAAATCAACCACGCCATCGTGCACCCATTGAGCGTTGCGCGTGTAATCGCCCTGCTTGAGGGTAAAGCGCACGCCCGGGTGCAGCGCCCCAAAGTCGCGGATCACACGCGGCAACACGGTTCGACTCACGTTGGTAAACGTCGCGATACGAATATCGGTCGACGAAAGGCCCAGCAGTTCCTGGCGCTTGCCCTCAAGCTCGGCCTCGGCAGTTACGATTTGGCGCAGACACGGCAGGTACTGCTTGCCGTCGCGCGTAAGCGACACACCCTGCTTGCCACGCTCGATAATCGTGGTGCCCAGCTCGCGCTCGAGTGCCTTGACGGCCTGGCTCACCGCGCTTTGCGTATAGCCCAGCTTGTCGGCCGCGCGTTTCAGGCTGCCGCAGTCGACCACCATACATACAATCTGATACCGCGATGCCATCGTGCCTCCACATCAATGCAGCCGTAAAACGTTTTGCCAGCGCTTTTCGTACCTACTTTAGCTTTGCTTAATCATACTGAAGATACATTCGCTTTACTACATCCACATGTGGGAGCAGAATCCTTTGTACGAAACCGTTCTGTAACAAAAGGAGTCCCATGGATCGCAAAAAAGCAATCGCGCTCTCATTTTCCGTTCCCGTCGCATGGGGCTTTTCGTACCCCCTCATGAAGATCGGCATGGACAGCATGAACGCCACGAGCATCGTCGCGCTGCGCTGCATCATCGCCTTTGTGGCTTGCCTGCTGCTCTTCCACAAGCGCGCGTTGCGCATCAACCGCGACCTTATGATTCGCGCCGCCATCATCGGTGCCATCATGGCAACCGAGCTCACCTGCATGTGCCTGGGCTCCAGCCTCACTTCCGCTTCCACTGCCGGCTTTTTGCAGAGCCTGACGGTCGTAATCGTGCCGTTTGCCAACGCTGCCCTGCTGCGTCGCGCCCCCGAGCGCAAGGTGCTCATCGGCACTGCCATTGTCACCTGCGGTATGCTGCTGCTTTCGGGCGCCGACTTTACCAGCCTCAACCCCGGCGCGCTCATTATGCTGCTCTCCGCCTTTGTCTATGCCGGCCACATCATCGTCGCCAAGCGTTTTGTCGAAGAAGTCGACCCGCTGTCCCTGGGCGTTTGGCAACTGGGCTTTGGCGGCCTGTTCTCGGGCATTGCCGCATGCGTCTTTGGCGGTTTCACACTTCCCAGTACGCCCAGCGAGATCGTGGTTGTCGTGGCGCTCGCACTCATTTGCTCTGCCTACGGCTTTATCACCCAGACGCTCGTGCAGCCCCACGTGCCCGCCGAGACCACCGGCTTCGCCTTCTCGCTCGAGCCGGTCTGCTCCGCCGTCTTCTCGTTCTTCCTGGTTGGCGAGGTCCTGAGCCCCATCGCCTTCTTTGGCGCCGACCTCATCCTAGCCGGCGTCATGGTGGCAACCGTCGAGCTTCCGCGCCTCCGCGCACATGGACAGGCTCGCATGGCAGGAGCACCCGAGCACGTCTCGTAGACCCCACTCTTCATACAGCCGCGGCATAAAGGCAACCGGTGCGCCTTTACAATAGATGCCAACAGAGTATCTGCCATAAAGGAGCCCCATGGACACCGCAACTCGCGACCGTAACATAGCAACTTGGTTGGGCGATGCGCCGCAGCCGGTACGCGACACCACGAACCAGCTGCTCGAGCGCATCGCCCTTTTGCGTGCCGAGCAGACTATCTATCCGGCACAAGACGACATCCTCAATGCCCTCGCCTACACGCCGGCCGACAAGGTCAAGGTTGTCATCTTGGGTCAAGATCCCTATCACGGACCCAACCAGGCCATGGGGCTGTCGTTCTCGGTCCCCGCGACGCAAACCAAGCTGCCGCCGAGCCTGCGCAACATTTACAAGGAACTCAATGCCGATCTGGACTGCCCTATTCCCGCCACGGGAGATCTAACGCCATGGGCACAACAGGGCGTCCTGCTTCTCAACACCACGCTCACCGTGCGCGAGCATGCCGCGAACTCGCACGTCAAACTGGGCTGGAGTACCCTGACCGACTACATTATCGAACGCTGCTGCCAGCTGCCCCAGCCG